>JBAYLX010000031.1:0-10802 GCA_041663885.1 Minisyncoccota bacterium
ATCTTCGGCTCGAACCTGTATTTGTCCGCCAAAAAAATCAGCGGATTGCCCCAAACACAATGGGCGGCGTTAGCCGCCGCCCGTAAAAAAGAAAGTGATTTTTCACTTAGTTGTAAGCTGGTGCCCAGGGTGGGAGTCGAACCCACATGGGATTGCTCCCGCAGCATTTTAAGTGCTGTCTGTAAACCAATTCCAGCACCTGGGCGTGTTTTGTTTGAGGCCGGTATGAGAATCGCACTCATGTGTAACAGTTTTGCAGACTGTCGCCTTACTACTTGGCTAACCGGCCGATGTATTAAAATAATACATTTTGGCCACTTTTTCAATGCTTGTTGGAATCTTTCAATTCCTCCAGAATCGTTTCCACTTGCTGGGCTTGGGCGGGATTCGCGTCCGGGACAAAAATGATTTTGGGTACCGGGCGCATTCTTAATTTTCTGTTCAATCCTCTTTGAAAAAAGATAACTTCTCTTTCCAGGGCGTTCACGACCAGGCCGCGTTTTTCGTCGGGGAGCACGCTGATATAAACTTTTGCCTCCTGCAGGTTGCCGCTGGCTTTGACTTTTGTTATCGAGATTATCGTTTCCCGGGAAACCGCAAAATCCCGGGCGATCATTTGGGCCAGGACGCTTTGCATCAACGATTCAATTTTTTCAATCCGACGATTCATTAGAATTTAAATCCGAATATCCGAAATCCGAAACAAATTTAAATGTCCAAATTTTCAAATGTCTTAAACGAATTCGTTTTGAAAATTTAACTATTTGATAATTTTAAAATTGTTTCGAATATTCGAGTTTCGTGATTCGAGTTTTGAGCAATTTAAAAGTTTCTTTCTTGTATGTAAAATACCAAATGGTCGCCTTCCTGGATTTTTTCCGAACCTTCATAAAGAATTCCGACCTCTTCGCCTTTACGGGCCTCGGCGATATCCTTTTTATTTTTTTGCAAATTGATCAGGCGGCCTTGGGTGACCATTTTTTCGCCCCGGAACACTTCAATTTTTACCCCTTTTTTCACTTCGCCCTCGATGATTTTTCCGCCCACGATCTGGCGGCTTTTTTCCGCCCAAAAGCTTAATAAAACTTTAAGCTTGCCGATATCTTTGCGCACGATTTGCGGCGTTTTGGCTTTTTCCATATAACCGCGCAGCCACTCGACCATTTCATAAATGATTTCAAAATTCATTATCCTGATTTTTTCGCGTTCGGCCATGGCTTTGGCGTCAGGATTGATCTTGACCCGGAATCCGATTATGGCGGCGTTGCTGGATTTGGCCATTTTTATGTCGTTGAGGCTGATTTCTCCCGCGGCGGTATCCAGGATATCCAAAAGGACATCGGTCTGGGGAATTTGGAGAATGGTTTCCTTGGCGACCTCCAGCGAACCCAGGACGTCTGCTTTCAAGACAATATTGATGATTTTTTGACCCTCTTTGGCGGTTATCTCAGTCTTTCCGGCTGCGTTTTTTTTAATCGTCCTTTGCTTGGTAGTCACAAGTTCATGCGCGGCTTCCAAGCTTTCCATTACCGAAAAAGTATCTCCGATCACCGGAACCTCATCAAACCCGATCACAATCGCGGGTTGGGAAGGGTAGAGTTTTTCGATCTTTGCGGCGTGAGTATCTTCCAGATTTTTTATTTTTCCAAAAGCCGAACTGGTGGAAATGACTGCTCCGGGAGTTAGGATGCCGTTTTGAAGCAATATGCTGGCGCTGGGGCCGCGGCGATGGTCAAGCGATGATTCAATAACTATGCCGCTTGCCGGCGCGTCCAGATCAGCTTTGATATCTTCCATTTCCGCCACCAGCAGGATCATTTCCAGTAGTTCGTCGATGCCTGCGCCAGTTTTGGCCGAAACGCTGATTGCCGGAACGTTTCCGCCCCAATCTTCGACCAGAAGCTCCTCTTTTTGCAAATCGCGCTTCACTTTTTCAATATTAGCTTGCGGCAAGTCGGTTTTGTTCATTGCGACGATCATCGGGATGCCGGCTTTTTTTATGGCGTTTGCCGCTTCTTTTGTCTGGGGTTTGAATCCTTCTTCGGCCGCCACCACTAAAACCGCGATATCGGCGATTTTTGAGCCGCGGATGCGCATTTGCGAAAAAGCCTCATGCCCCGGAGTGTCGATGAAGGTGATTTTTTTATCTTTGAACTCGACCACCGACGCGCCGATGTGCTGCGTGATGCCGCCGGACTCCCGATCGGCGATATGGGTTTTGCGGATATAATCCAAAATCGAAGTCTTGCCGTGATCCACGTGGCCCATTACCACAACGACAGGAGGGCGGGAGATTAAGTTTGATTTGGTTTTTAGGGTCATTTTAATTTAAAATGTAAATATTAAAAATCAAAATGACAATGTAAAATATTAAAATGTCGCAATTTGGAAATTTTACAACTTTACATTGTCATTTTTCATTTTGATCTTTCAATTTTGATTTATTCTGGGCGATTTCAATCGCTTTTTTCTCTTCTTCGGACAGGGGATAGGTTGATATTCCATTTTCCACGGGTTTGCCGTAGACGCGATTGCCGTCGCGGGAGAATAAACTGGTGACGACGGCGCCGCAATCATTGCTATCTAATATTGCCAGGCAAAAACTTTGATTGCTGCCAAACCCTTCGAACGGATTGAAGCGGGTGACGCCGACTTTGCTGATGTTGCGCAAATTTTCTTTTTTTAGGTTTTCCATTTCCGCTTGAAGCGCCTGAAATTTCACTTCCATTTCTTTGAATCGTTGCAATACTTCGTCAATGTTTTGCGGTTCTGCAGGCTGTTTTTTGGAGAAGAAGGGCATGATTATAAAAATAATTCCTATTTGGCGGTCTTCGACACGCCGAAGGTATGCTGTTGATTTAGCGAAGGTCGCCTTCGCTAAAGCTACGGCGTACCGAAGGCGGTGGGAGGAGGAGTCGAACCTCCGATACCCTTTCGGGCATAATGGTTTTCGAAACCATCCCATTCGGCCACTCTGGCATCCCACCCTTGTCCTCCGTAGCCTTGGCGAAGGAGGATTGAATTTTGCGGGCAAAATTTGGAGTAATTGGTACTTTGTAATTTGGAAAATGCGAAATACTTGGGACACCGAAAGCAAAATTTACCCAATTACAAGCTACTCACACAAATTACAAATTGACGCGCGAAAATACAAAAACAAGTCGTTTGGGCAACAACTTGTTTATAACATTTTTTAAACGGAAAAGCAATTATAAAACGGCGTTTTATTGAGTGCAATACCTTGGGGATTTGTCCCGAGGTGCACCAAGAGGATTTCTTAGGTGATCCGCAAGTACTTTTGCAGGGGTGCCCCCTTTGGCCGTAAGATCGGGGTTAATGCCCCAATCGCGGAGGCAAATGGAAAATGTTAAATTTATTTGACAAAATTAGTTTTTTGTTTAATAATAATCGAGACAAGGAGGTGGCCCATAAAATGATGAGGCTAACAAGCAGCCTTTCTGATATGGAAAGTTGTCTTGAAAAAATTGTCGGAACGCCGATACCGAGAATAATCTCTTCGATAATAAGCGAAGAGATGGTGAAAATGGCTTGCGAAATCGAGAAACGGGATCGTTTTGTTTCCAGCTATAAAGATCTGGAATATAATACGTTTTGGTGCTTGATTTTCGCCGCTGATTCGCGGAACTTGGTATTGAGGTTAATAGTTGTATCGGGGAAGGTGCTCGATGTTGCTATCCGGCCCAGCGGTTGTTGCTTCGCGGTTGAAGTGGGCAGGGAAGGGTATTTGGACAAAATATCCGGGTGGTTGAGCAAGTTGATCGAAACAGGGATCAAGATTGGTAAATCCGCTTGATCCTTTTAATTTAAAAATTTGCAGGGTTAACGCCCTGCAGATCGGAACACATTCGGAAAATATAATTTTCACAAAACTTCGTTTAGAAAAAGAATATGCAAATTATTTAATGTGGGCGATAAGGGACTCGAACCCCTGGCCCAATCGGGCGTTAACCGATATTTAAATTTTTGCAAATGCCGTTTATCCAGCCTTTGATTTTTAAAAATAATTCCGTATTGCAAACATAAATATCAAATGTTCCATAGGGGAGAGTATCCTTTTTGCTCAAACTTGCTTTGCTTGGTTTTTGATATGTTTTGAAAAATTGCGTTCGTGGTATTTGTGAAATATTTGACCAATAAATTTCCGCATTTTTTGCGGCAAGATGCGAATGAATATGTATGTGGCCTCTGAATTTTTTTTCTGGAACATTGCAAATTTCTTTGAAAAATCGCATCATTGTTTTTATCGCTCGCGGGTCACTATTGGAAAAAGTTACCGGCCCTCTTGCGGCTTTTCTGCCTTCCGCCCAATATAAAATAACTCCGATAATAAACAAATCTTTTTTGGATAAGCTTTTTATCTCTTTTTCCGCTTGGTTTACGATAACCATTCTTCGCGCGTTTTCTTTCGTCAATCGGGTAATCCTTCTTTTTTCAATGTCTTCTTTTTTGAGTCCCTTTTGGGATAATCTTTGGCTTTGCTCTGCCGTTAGTGCGATACCTCGAACCCATAAACTGACCGATGATTTGGTAAATCCGGTTTCCTTGCAAATTTCGTTAAGAGAATATCCTTTTTCTCGTAATTTTCTCGATAATAATTTTTCAGATAGCTTCATAATTGGACGTATTGTATGTTTGTATTATAAAAATAACATAATAGTTCAATTATGTAAATTATTTAAGGCGGCAATTGTTTGGTGGGCAATACAGGATTCGGACCTGTGGCCTCATCGATGTAAGCGATGCGCTCTAACCAGCTGAGCTAATTGCCCGAGAAAGAGACGCTTAGCGTCTCCGATAATATGATAATACAAATTTGTTGTGGGACGCTGAGCGTCCTTTGCGCAACGCTTAGCGTTGTGCCCGGGGCGAGACTTGAACTCGCACGGGGTTGAGCCCACTAGCACCTCAAGCTAGCTCGTCTGCCGATTCCGACACCCGGGCATGGACTTGTTTGCCAATTTGCCGGCAAATGAGCCATACGATACCGGCCCCGCTGAGCGGGGCCGTTTTTTCTATTTGGCTTCTTCTGTTTCGCTACTTTTTTTAGTTTCGGTTTTTTTGGCAGCTCCGGTTACGATTTGCTTCAATTTCGCTTTTTTGCCTTTCGCGTCGCGAATGAAATAAAGTTTCGCGCGCCGCGTTTTTCCCGACCTGATCACTTCGATCTTGTCGATGATGGGCGAGTGGAGAGGGAATATTTTTTCCACGCCGACGCCCGAAGCGATCTTGCGCACCGTGATGGCCGCGCCCGATTCGTTGCCGTGCTTGCGGCAGATCACCATGCCTTCGAACATCTGGATTTTGTCCTTGTCTTTGTCGCGGTATTTTTGATAAACGCGCACCGTGTCTCCCGATTTGATCTGGGGGATGTCGGTCCTTTTGACTTGTTTGGCGAATTCTTCAATTTGCTTTTCCATACTTATAATTTAGATTATTTCTCGGATATTGGATTTTGCTCGCACAGTTATACACTATAAACCAAAAACCGGATTATTGCAAGACATCCAACTCATGCTGGATTTACCAACCAAGGCTTTTGTTCAAAGCGGATTAGTCTTCGCCGGCAAGCAATCTAGCTTCTTCCAATATCAGGCGGTCGATTTTGCCATTGGCTTCTTCTTCAAACTGGCCTACGTCGGAGCAAATCTGGTCGATTTCGCCTAACAACTTATCAATATCGGCAAGAATGGTGTTTTTTTCATCAGCTGCTTTGCGGCTTTCTGTCCGCATGTTTTGGCTGGTTGTTTTTGCTTTTTCGACCAAATTGTTAAGCTGGTCATTTAAGGCTTTGGCAGTATCCATAAATTTTTGAAAAAAGAAATTATGCCTTTTAATTGCTAAAATCAATCATGGTGAATTTCGATTTGAGTTTCGTCGGCAGGAGATTTCTGAGGGTATCTTTCCGGAAGGGTTATCGAGATGGGTTTGATTTCTTTGTTGCGGCCATAATCAATCGCTTTGTCCCGATATTCGGCGATTTGTTTGTCGATTTTAATAATTTGGGCGATGATTTCTTCCTTAGTTATCGTTAAATCGGACATATCCATCCGCATTTGCTGGTTGCCGTCGGCGATTAATTTGGTAAGGTACAGTATATTGGAGTTTGTTTTTATTTCGTATTCGTTTATTCCGTTAACCAGCATATTAACTTTTAATTGCGCCTTTTGTTTCGAATATTCATCCAATTCTTGTGTCCGTATCTCGTGGCTAATTTTCATTTTTTCGATGCGGATTTCAATTCCTTTCTTTTGGGTAAGCAAAGCGTCCTGTTCGATTTCCAAATCTTTTATTGCTTTTTGATAACACTCTATCGCCATATCGGCAGCATCAGCTTTGTAATTGGCAAGCTCGCTCATCTTGTTCGTTCGAGCTTCGCAGTTTGTTTGCTGCAGGTCTTTTTTCCGAGATAAGTCTCTTATTTTTTGTTCTGATTCTTTTAGGTTTGATTCGAGTTCGCCGGTGGGTACGCCCATCGCTTTTAGCGACTCGATTTCCTGCTGCATTAATTTGGCAAGCGTTTGTTCCGTTTCTATCTGCCCATTAAGGTTGAAAACTTCTGTTTCTGATCTGATAGCTTTTTTTTCTTCAATCTTCGTTCGGTCTTCATTGAAGCCGATTAAGAGCCCCGCCAAAAGATCATACTTTTTGAGGGGGTCGTTCGCGCGCGCAAAAACGCCGCTGGCAATATTTTTCCCTTTTTTGCCTAATCTTTCAAATAAACCTTTGTTGCCGGTATCGGTCAACCGCAAATCCGGTTTTGTCGGGCTGTCGGCAAAATCAGGGGATTCATTGATGCGCATATTTTAATTATGAAACAATTAGTAATTGTATGCTGAAAACAATAGGCAATTCCGCTGAAAAACCAAAATCATTAAGCAAAATAGCACCAATTTGCAGATCAGAAAAGTTCGCAATGCTTATTTTCCTTCGCGGCCAAACATTTCCGTTAATTCTGGGCTTTCATCGGCCTCGACTTGCGATTCATTTAATACTAGTTTCTCCAACGCTTCGTTTGCGGATTTTTCAACTTCTTCAAATTCGGAACAGTGGCCTTCGATCTCGGCCGCTTTTTTTTCAGCTTCTGCGATAATGTTATCAGCTAGTTCGCCAAGTTCTTTGCCGTCCGCCTCGATTTGTTGGCTGATTTCCTTTGCCTGTCGCATTAAAGCATCAATTTCTGCGTCCAATTTTTCTTCTGTTGTTATGTCCATGGTAATTTTGTATAAATTTGGATAAACCAAAGGCGAAAAACAAGTTAGCCGCGGTGGATCTTGATTTCTTCCGGTTCCGTGATCTTATCTTTGCGATCTCTTTCCGGGATATTTTCATTGGAAATCGGTCGCGCTTCTTTTTTGCGGGCATAATAAGCTACTCTGTCCCGGGTGGGTGCCGCTTTCCGGTCGGCTTCAGTAATCAGCTGGTCGATCTGGCCGCTTTTCCGGTGCAGGTCGGCTTTTTGCTTTTCCATCTTTTTATATTCTGCAGCGATCATTTTTTCAAGCGATTTTACCGCGCTGCTTCTTTTGATTGCCCAATGCGGCTTGTTGGATAGCGCCAAAGCGTTTTCGAGTGCAGTTTTTTTTGCTTGCAGGTCTTCTAACCTTTCTTTGGTCGCCGCTTGTTTTGATTCCAATAAATCGAACGCAGCCTTGACCTTGTCTTTTGTTTTTAACAATTCGTCGATGTCGCGTTCCAAGGGTTCTTTGATGTCGTTGCTGCGGCGGATCATTTCATTTACAATGCGGTCTCTCTCATTGGCGCCGTCAATCATTCTTTGCTGTTCGGCATTGTATTTCGTCTGCATTTTGTCTATTTTGACAAGCTCAGTTCTTATCTGTATCTGGATGTTTCTTTTGTTTTTTTCTAATTCAGTGACGCCGGGCATACCCGCTTTTTTAAATTCATCAATTTGTCCTTGAATAATTTCCACCGAATCTTTCATTGCCTCTATTGCAATATTGGCTTCTTCCACTTTTTGCCCCCAGTGGAGGGATATGCGTTCGTGGCGTCCCATATAGCGTTCATTGACGTAAATCTGCGCTTTGGCACAGACATCATCTTTCTTGGGGATTTTGTTTTTTATGCTTTCAAATGTATTGAATGCGATTTTTTTACCGCGATCGGTCATTCTTTTCCAAAGCGGAATGCTTTTGGAGCTTAAAGCCAGCATCATTTCGGCATCGATTTCGGATGGCTTTTCTGTTTGTTGATCTAGTCCTTTGTCCCGGGCAGAGTCTAAATTATCGGGCTGATCTCTATTGTCGAGAAATTGATCTTGTCTGAGCATGTTTTTAATATGAAAAATTAGTACCTTTTTGATTTTACGTAATATTATACCAATTATTCAATATAACACAAATTTATTGGAAAGAAGAATGCAGCTTTTTTATTGGCAATCCCGCCATTTTGTTGATTTTTTAGCACAAAAAAATGCCTCATGGATTTTTTCGGCATCCTGGATTCGTATGTTTTTTGGTGGGCGTATCCCGATTCGAACGGGAGACCTTTTCAATGTCAATGAAACGCTCTAACCAGCTGAGCTATACGCCCGTGTTTAATTCCCCTTGTGCGCGTGGATGGACTCGAACCATCTACCTATGACTTATAAGGTCATTGCTCTAACCGAGTGAGCTACACGCGCGTAGCAATCACGTTAATTGTGAGCGATTGCTTAGATTTTTGTTTGCTGGTTTTTTGCAACTATTCCGATTATCTGTTCGTATTCTTCTTTTTCGATGGTTTCCTTTTCGATCAGCCGTTTGGCGATCTTTTCCAAAACATCCTTTTTTTCGGTCAATGTTTTTATCGCCAAATCTTCGCCGGTTTTGATGATTTTGGCAATTTCGATGTCGATTTTTGATGCCACTTCTTCGGAATAATTCCGGTTGCCTTCAAATTCCTGGCCCAAGAATGCCAGCTCTTCCTTTTCGCCGAAAACGATCGGACCCAAAGGCGACATCCCGTATTCTTTTACCATTTTCCGCGCGATTTTGGAAGCGACCTTCAAATCATTGGACGCGCCGGTGGAGGACTGGCCAAAAACCAGCTTTTCCGCGGTCAAGCCGCCCAAAAGCGTGGCGATCTCAGAAGTGAAATCATCTTTGGTGCGCAACTTCTTCTCTTCGGTCGGGGTTTTCAACGTATAACCGGCGGCCATCCCGCGGGAAATAATCGAAATTTTGCGCACCGGTTCGGTGCCGGGCAATGACGACGAAACCAACGCGTGGCCGGATTCATGGTAGGCGGCGATTTTCTTTTCGTCCTTGGAAAGAAGGTTGCTTCTTTTTTCCGGGCCAAGCATTACTTTTTCGATTGATTCCAGAAACTCGGTTTGAAATATTTCGGTTTTGTCGCGCTTGGCGGCAAGAAGCGCGGCTTCATTAACAACATTGGCGATGTCCGCACCGGAAAAACCCGGCGTCCGTTCGGCGACTTCGCGCAAAACAACGTCTTTGGCCAAGGGTTTTTGGCGGCAATGAATGTTTAAAATCGCTTCCCGGTCGTTGAGATCGGGCAAATCAAGCACAATCCGGCGGTCAAACCTGCCCGGGCGCAACAGCGCCGGGTCAAGATATTCGGGACGGTTGGTGGCGCCAAGGACGATAATCCCTTCGCCGGTTTCAATGCCGTCCATTTCCGCCAGGATTTGGTTCAACGTTTGTTCGCGCTCCTCGTGCCCGCCGGTCATTCCCACGCCGCGCACCTTGCCGATGCTGTCAATTTCATCGATGAAGATTATCGCCCGTTTGACTTTGTGCGCCTGTTCGAACAGACTGCGTACGCGGCTGGCACCCACGCCCACGAAAAGCTCGATGAATTCCGAGCCGGAAATCGAGAAGAAAGGGACATTGCCTTCATTGGCGATGGCTTTGGCCAACAAGGTTTTGCCGGTGCCGGGCAGGCCCATCAACAACACGCCGCGCGGTATCTTGGCTCCCATTTTCAAATACTTATCGGGATTTTTTAAGAAATCGATGATTTCCTGCAGTTCTTCTTTGGCTTCTTTGAGTCCGGCGACATCGTTGAAGGTGATTTTTTCCTTCTGGCTGGCCCCGCCCAATATCCGAGTTTTGGCTTTGGTAAAATCAAACGCCTGCATGGCATTGCCCTTTGCCTGGCGGAAAACCATCATGAAAATGATGAAGAAAATCGCCAGCGGCAAAATGCTGCTGATCAAAAGCGGCGCGAGCCACGACCAAACGCCGGTATCTTCTTTTGATTCGAAATTGATTTTTGCCAGATTTTCTTTGCTTGCCCCAAGATTAACCAAGGTCTGGGAAAGCGAGGAGTCAATTTCTTTTTTTGAAGTTGCTTTGGCGTCGTCGGAGTAGGTGATCTGAAGATCGGTTCCGGTCGCGGCCACGCTTTTGATCTTTGACCCATTGATATCCGCAACCAGTTGGGAGAGGGATATTTCTTTGGGAGTTTCCGTTTTTTGCGAAAACAGCGCGAAAAAGCCCGCGACCGCGATCAAAGTAAAAACCACCAGAGTGAAATTTTTTAAGAGATTCTTCATTGAGTTGTTCCGGAAATTACTCCTGGTTCAGCCCGTTTTTTACCGAGAGGAAGACTTTGCCGCTGCTGATCTCGATGATTTTGGCGGTAATTTTCTGTCCGATTTTGAAATTTTCCGAAAGATTCTGGCTCTTCGCCGCGTCAATCTGCGCCACCGGGATCAAGCCTTCGACGCTGTCTGTGCCAAAGCGCACGAAAATGCCGAATTCCATCACGCCGGTAATGTCGCCTTCAATTTCCTGGCCAATCTGGTATTTCTTGAGGCG
>JBAYLX010000032.1:0-10728 GCA_041663885.1 Minisyncoccota bacterium
AAAATCTTCTTCCAGCATTTTCGGAAAACTCTTTTCATAATAGCCTCTGGAATACCATCCCGAGCTGTCTTTTATTCTGAATCCTTTTGGGTGAACCTTATGAGCCATAAAAGTAAATATTGAACTTAAAGCGAAAGATTAAAAAAATAATTCCGCCTGTTATTTTGATTTTTTTATTATTTTACTTGCTGTGCTGGTTTTTTCACTTTGCACTTTTTCTTCCAACACCATTGTGATATGCGCCGTCCGTTTTTGTATTTTATCCGCACGTCCCCGCGATCTTGGGAACACTCTTTCTTGCATCGGACCATCATTTACCATCAATTTCGCAATATAGAAATTTTTCGGATCAAGCTTGTAGGTATTCTTTGCCGTTGCCTGGGCGGATTGCAAAAGCTTCAACATCGGAAGACTGGCTTTCTTAGTGGTAAATCTCAAAATCGCTTCGGCTTCGCCAACCGATTTCCTCCTCACCAAATCCGCCACTAATCGTACCTTTCTGGCGGTTATCTTCAAATTTTGCAATTTAGCCGTAATTGACATAGTGATAAACTTAAAGTTCAAAGCGAAAAGTGTAAAGCAGTAATGCTATCCGCATTTTTACTTTGCGCTTTGCGATTTTAACTTTGCGCTTTTTCTATTTCTTCTTTGCTGCCGGGACCGCTACTGCTGCCGCACCCGATGAAGCCGCCTTGGCTTCAATATCTTTCTGCATCTTACCGCCATGGCGATGGAATTTAGTCGTTGGCGAAAACTCTCCCAATTTATGTCCCACCATCTCTTCCGAAGGTTTGACCGTAATAAATTCTTTGCCGTTATGCACCGCAAAAACCATGCCGATCATTTCCGGAACGATCACGCTCCGTCGCGACCAGGTTTTGACGACGACACTGCCGCCCTTTTTAACCTTTTCCATCAATTTTTCGTCCACGAAAGGACCTTTTTTTAGACTTCTTGCCATAATAATAAACTTAAAGTTTAAAGCGAAAAGTGTAAAGTATAGATACAAAGCTGTATTTTACTTTGCGCTTTTAGCTTTACGCTTTGCTCTTACTTGTGCCGCCTCTTGATTATCAATTTGTTGGTCCACTTGTTGCGGTTGCGGGTCTTAACTCCCATTGCTGGCTTGCCCCACGGCGTTTTTGCCTGCCGCAAACCGATACCGGTCCTGCCCTCGCCGCCGCCATGCGGATGATCCGGCGGATTCATTGCCGACCCGCGCACCCGAGGCCTCACTCCTTTTCTCCGCATCGCTCCCGCAGTACCCAAATTTTCAAAACGGTATTCCGGATGGGAAACTTTGCCAATCGTGGCAAAACACTTGTCCGAAACCATCCTGATCTCCTTTGAAGGCATCTGCAACTGCACAAATCCCCCTTCGTTAGACATCACCCTGGCGGTTGAGCCTGCCGAACGCACCATTTTCCCCCCTTTTCCCGCCTCGAATTCGATGTTGCAAATTTCAATGCCGATCGGAATATTTTTCAGCATTACGCGGTTGCCGCTTTTGATTGCCGCATCTTCGGCACACAAAATTTCCATTCCCAACTTAACCTCGGCAGTTGCGATAATATACCGCCGCGCGCCATCGGCGTATAACACCAACGCCAGATAAGCCGTGCGGTTCGGATCGTATTCCAACGCAATCACTTTGCCGACAACTCCCAATTTTTCTTGTCCAAAATCAACCATCCGGTACATTTTTTTAACGCCGGAACCCTGATGCCTAACCGTTATTCTTCCGGAAAAATTCCTGCCCGCTTTGCTCTTCAACGCTTTGAGCAAATGCTTTTCCGGCTCTTTTTTGGATAATTGGGTTTTCATAAAAAATTCAAAATTTAGGTTCAATCAATTTATTACTTGGGCATAACCTCGATGCTCTGCCCTTTTTTCACGCGAACAACCGCCTTGCGGTATCCCGGTTCAGTCGCAAACCCGCGGCCGCGCCGCCGCCTCTTGCTCGGAATATTAATTACATTCACGCCCACAACATCAACCCCGTATAAACCTTCAACCGCGCGGGTAATCTGATTTTTGTTGGCACCTTTCGATATTCTGAAAATATATTGGTCGTCGCGCGCCGAATTCGAAGCTTTTTCAGTCACGTGCGCGTGCAACAACACGCTGCCCTGCGCTCCGCTTATTTTACGGCTCGTTTTATCGCTTTCTCTTTTGGACGCAACGGCTTTCTTTTCCTTTTTTGCCGCCGGCTCCGTTTTGTTTGCGTCGCTTTCTTTTTTAAAAATATCGGTAAGTGCCATGATTATTCTTTATTTTTTTTCTGCTTTTTCGCTGATTTGGCGATCTTTGCGACACCTTGAGCGTCTTCCAAAGCCTCCTTGCTTTCATTGCGGGCAATACCCTCCACCGCCCCCACCGGCATCAAGAGGCACTTAGTATTCAGCAAATCGAGAACGTTCAACTTAACCGCTTCGATCGTTTGCACTCCGTCAATGTTGCGGCTTGCCAAAACCGTGTTTTTTTCTGACCCCGACAATGCGATCAATGTTTTTCCTTTTTCAAAATTCGGATTGACTTTTTTGATATTTACCAAAATCTGCGCCATCTGCTTGGTTTTGGGCTCAGAAATTTCCAGAGTTTCAAGCATCATCAGCGAATTATCCGCGGCTTTCGCCGACAAAACCATCGCCAAAGCCTTCCTTCTCATTTTTTTATTGATTTTCCCACCATAGACCTTGTCCTTGCAAGGGCCAAAAACCACGCCTCCATGCCGCCACTGGGGAGACCGAATCGATCCCTGGCGCGCGCGTCCAGTGCCTTTTTGGCGCCACGGCTTCTTACCGCCGCCGCTCACTTCGCCCCTGCCTTTCGCGTGCGCATTGCCTTGCCGGCGGTTCCCCATCTGCGTTACCGCAACCTGATAGACTAATTCGGAGTTAATCTTAACCTCAAACAAGTCCTTGGGAAGATCAACCTTTCCCACCGCTTCGCCTTTTTGATTGTATGTCGTGACTTGCATAATCTTAGTTCAAAATGTAAAAATCAAAATAAAAAAATATTCTATTTCCCTCGAATTTCCAATAATGTTCCTTTGTTTCCCGGGACCGAACCCTTAACCGCCAATATATTTCTTTCAGAATCAATCTTTATTATCTTGGCGCTTTTCATAGTTACCCGGTCAACCCCCATCCTCCCCGGCATTTTCCTGCCCTTGCGGATTGAAGCCCCGCCCATACCCACCGAACCGACATTGCGCAATTCATGTTTCGTGCCATGCGTAGTCGTGTGCCGCCCCTTGAAGCCGTCCTTCTTTACCACGCCTTGGAATCCCTTACCCTTGGAAAGACCGGCAACTTTCACAATATCCCCCTCGCTGAAAACAGTTGCAATAATCTTGTCGCCCGCGTTCAATTCCGCGCCATCCTCACCAAGCCTGAATTCCCGGATGAACCGGAATGGTTTCTTGACCTGCCCTTTTTTGATCCGCTTTTCCACAATAGCGCAAAATCCCAATTGCACCGCGACGTATCCATCGGTTTTTTTGGTTTTTAGTTGCGTTATCTGGCATGGCCCTGCCTCGATCAACGTCACCGGCGTCCTTTTGCCGTCAGCGGCGAAAATCTCAGTCATTCCGATTTTTTTTCCTAAAATAAATTTCATGGTAACAATAAGTAAATCTTGACCTCCGATTAAGTAAAACTTAATCTTCCATTAGAAAACCGGGCATAGCCCGGTCCCAACTATGGCTATTTTTCTTGAATTTAGTATTGGTCTAGATGTAAAAAACTTAAAAAGCACCTTTACATTTTGATTTCGATATCCACACCGGCCGGCAACGTCAGGTTGCGCAACGAATCAATCACTTTGGGCGTGGGATTCACGATGTCGAGCAACCGCTTGTGGACACGGATCTCAAACTGTTCCCGCGCATCCTTGTGGACGAACGTTGAACGGTTGACCGTGTATTTATGAATCTCAATCGGAAGCGGTATCGGCCCGAGTATTTCGGCTCCGTAGCGGTTGATCGTCTCAATAATCTGCTTAGTGCAGTTATCAATAACTTTGTGATCATAGGCCCGAAGCTTAATCCTCAGTTTCGGTTTTGCGCCCTCCTTAACATCCTTATTTTTCTTTGTGGTCGTTGGTGCCATCTTACTCAGCAAATTCCTTTTTATTATCCATTGTTAATGGTGCTTTTGGAATTACTTTAATGTTTTATTTGATTATACGGCCGCTTACTTGACTATCTTGGTCACTACTCCGGCGCCGACGGTCTTGCCGCCTTCGCGGATGGCAAACTTTGATTTTTCTTCCAATGCGATCGGGTTGATCAATTTTACATTGAACGTCACCGTATCGCCCGGCATAACCATTTCCACCCCGGGATTCAAAGTAACCTCACCAGTCACGTCGCAGGTACGCACATAAAACTGCGGCTTGTATCCAGTGAAGAACGGAGTATGGCGGCCGCCTTCCTCTTTCGTTAAAATATAAACTTCGGATTGGAATTCGGTATGCGGTGTGATCGAACCCGGCTTGGCAAGCACTTGCCCGCGCTCGACATCTTCCTTTTTCAAGCCGCGCAACAAAATACCCACATTATCTCCCGCGCGCCCTTCGTCCAATATTTTCTGGAACATTTCAATTGATACCGCGGTTGATTTTGAAGTGGGTTTAATCCCGACCAACTCAACTTCTTCGTTGGAATGCACGATTCCGCGCTCAATCCTGCCCGTAGCAACCGTGCCGCGACCGGCAATCGAAAATACATCCTCCACTGCCATCAAAAACGGCTTTTCAACATCGCGAACCGGTTCGGGAATATAGGAATCAACCTTATCCATCAACTCAAGGATCGGCTTCACTGCCGGGTCATCTACGGTCTTCGCTTCCAAGGCCTTCAGGGCCGAACCGCGCACAAACGGAATCTCGTCTCCCGGGAAATGATATTTCTTCAGCAATTCGCGTACTTCGGACTCCACCAAATCAATCATTTCCGGATCATCAACCATGTCGCATTTGTTCAGGAAAACCACCAAAGACGGCAAGCCAACCTGATGAGCCAACAGAATATGCTCGCGGGTTTGCGGCATAGCGCCATCATTGGCGGAAACCACCAAAATACCGCCGTCCATCTGCGCCGCGCCGGTAATCATGTTCTTGATATAATCGGCATGGCCCGGGCAATCGATATGGGCATAATGCCTCTTTTCGGTTTCATATTCCAAATGCGCAATATTGATCGTAACGCCGCGCTGCTTCTCTTCCGGTGCGGAATCAATCTGATCAATCGATTTCATTGTCACTTTGTTGCCGTGCAACCCCAACGAATGTAAAATTGCCGCGCTCAAAGTGGTCTTGCCATGGTCAACATGGCCAATAGTGCCAATGTTTAAATGGGATTTTCCTCTGACGAATTTTTCTTTTTCTGCCATAGGTTTTTATAGTTAAAAATATTTATAAAGTTAAAATGAAAACAAAAATTCAGGACAATTCTATATTACTCATTTTTTGGAAAAAGTCAAATCTGAGAAGTGCAAAGCTAAAAGCTCAAAGTGCAAAGTAGAAGAATCGCTGTTTTTGTATCCCTACTTTGCGCTTTTCGCTTTGCGCTTTGCGCTTTGCGCTACTTCCGTTTTCCAGAAACAATCTCTTGGGCGACGTTCGCAGGAACTTCTTCGTAGTGGTCAAACTCCATTGTAAACGTACCACGGCCCTGGGTTAACGAACGCAGATTCGTTGCGTACCCGAACATTTCCGATAACGGCACTTTAACATCAATAATCTTGGTTTCCATCTGGTCGGAAGTATTTTCGATCCGGCCCCGCCGGGACGAAACATCGCCGATCACGTCCCCGAAAAATTCTTCGGGCACAGTCACTTCCAATTTCATTATCGGTTCCAGTAAAATCGGATTCGCTTTCCTTGCCGCAGATTGCAACGCCATCGAACCAGCAATCTTAAACGCCATTTCCGAGGAATCAACATCATGAAATGAACCGTCATACAGAGTCGCTTTCATATCCACCATCGGATAGCCGGCAACAACACCTTTTTCCATTGCCTCTTCAATACCTTTTTGAGTCGGCTTGATATATTCCTTGGGAATAACTCCGCCGGTAATCTCATCAACAAATTCAAATCCTTGCCCGCGCTCTTTAGGTTCGAGCTTGATCCAAACATCGCCATATTGGCCGCGACCGCCGGACTGCTTGATGAATTTGCCTTGAGCTTCCGAATTTGTTTTAATGGTTTCTTTGTACGCCACTTGCGGCCGGCCAACATTGGCTTCAACTTTAAATTCGCGCCGCATGCGATCAACCAAAATATCCAAATGCAATTCGCCCATCCCGCCAATAATCGTCTCGCCAGTTTCCTGATCAGACTTTACCCGGAATGTCGGATCCTCGTCGGATAGTTTCTTTAGCGCCATGCCCATCTTTTCCTGATCGGCCTTGGTCTTGGGTTCGATGCGAATATCGATAACCGGCTCCGGGAAAGTGATTCTTTCCAAAACAATCGGATGGTTTTCATCGCACAAAGTATGCCCAGTCGACGTATTTTTCAAACCCACGGTCGCCGCGATATCACCCGCGCAAACATCATCAATTTCCTTGCGGTCATTGGAATACATCCGCAACAAGCGTCCAATCCGTTCTTTCTCTCCCGTGGTAGTATTTAAAACGTAAGAACCCTTTTTCAAAACTCCGGAATATACCCTGAAAAAGGTCAGGGTTCCGACATAAGGATCCGCCGCCACTTTGAACGCCAAGGCGGTAAACGGCTCGTCATCGGAAGGATGGCGCAAAATTTCCCCTTCGCCGCCCACCTCCATTCCTTTCATCGGCGGCACGTCCAGCGGACTGGGCAAATAATAACAAACCGCGTCCAGCATCGGCTGGACTCCGGTATTTTTCAATGAAGATCCGTAAAAAACCGGAATGATCGTGCCTTTAATCGTGGCCACGCGCAAAACCCGGCGCAAATCGGCGATCGAAATTTCTTCACCGGCCAGATATTTATTCATCAAAGTTTCGTCTTCGGCGACAATCTTTTCCACTAATTTCGCACGCCACTCTTTGGCCATTTCCGCCAAATCGGCCGGAATTTCTTCTTCGGTCACCTCTTGGCCGTTCTCTCCTTTAAACCGCAACGCCTTCATTTTCAATAGATCAACCACGCCCTCCAATCTCTCTTCTTCGCCGATCGGAATATTGGCCGCAACGGCATTGCGATTTAATTTTTTCCAAATCGATTGCAAACTGCGCTCAAAGCTGGCACCTGTCCTATCCATCTTGTTAATAAAACAAATCCTCGGTACCGCGTATTTGTCCGCCTGCCGCCAGACCGTTTCCGATTGGGGCTGGACACCGGCCACGCCGTCAAAAACCACGACCGCGCCATCAAGCACGCGCAATGCCCGCTGCACTTCCGCAGTAAAATCAATATGTCCGGGGGTGTCGATAATATTGAAACGATGTTCATTGGTCTTTTGTTTGGTCAGATATTCATCCGGCGACCAGAAACAAGTCGTTGCCGCCGAGGTAATTGTAATCCCGCGCTCGCGCTCCTGCTCCATCCAATCCATAATCGCCGCGCCTTCGTGGACTTCGCCAATCTTGTGCGACAAACCGGTATAAAACAAAATCCGCTCGGAAGTGGTGGTCTTACCGGCATCGATATGGGCGATTACGCCGAAATTGCGGTATTTTTCAATTGGAGCCTGTCTGGGCATAATAATGCAAAATGTAAAAATCAAAAATCAAAATGACAATGCAAAATGTTAAAGTGCCGCCATTGGGACATTTTGCAACTTTACATTGTCATTTTACATTTTGATCTTTCAATTTTTAACTTAATAATATTATTTTTTCGCAAAAAAACAGGAAAGGCGCAATGTCCGCCTTTCCTGTTTTTTTAATTTTAAAACTTGAAATGTGCGAACGCGCGGTTTGCTTCTGCCATACGATGCGTGTCCTCTTTTTTCTTGACCGCAACGCCCGCGTTATTGGCAGCGTTAATCAGCTCTTCAGCGAGCTTTTCTTTCATTGGCTGACCCTTCTTTTTGCGAGCCGATTCCAGCAGCCAACGCACCGCCAAGGCCGATCCTCTTTCTTTCACTACCGGCCGGGGCACCTGATAGGTCGCGCCGCCGATACGCTGCGACTTAACCTCCAAAAGCGGCCGGGCATTCTCCAAAGCCAGATTAAAAACTTCCAAAGCGTCTTTTTTGGTTTTTTCCTTGATGATATCCAACGCGCCGTAAACAATCTTCTTGGCGGCGTTTTTCTTGCCCTTTTTCATTATATGGTTGGTGATCTGCGCGATCGCCACGCTGTTATATATCGGATCCGGGGCAATTTCTTTTTTTGTTGTTTTCTTGCCTGACATGTGAGTTCCTTGAATAATTTTCAATTTTCAATTTTCAATTTTCATTGAATTTTCAATGAATTAATGTTTAAAAATTGAATAAATAGAAATTTAATAGAAATTAGAAATTAGAAATTTAAAATTAAAAATTTTTATTTCGGTTTTTTGGCGCCGTATTTCGATCTTTCCTGCCGGCGCTTTTCCACGCCCGTGCAATCGAGCTTGCCTCTCACAATGTGATAGCGCACGCCCGGCAGATCCTTGACCCTTCCTCCGCGGATAAGTACGATAGAATGTTCCTGCAGTTTGTGCCCTTCGCCCGGGATATAAGCGGTGACTTCCATGCCATTCGTCAATTTCACCCTGGCCACCTTGCGCAATGCCGAATTCGGTTTTTTTGGCGTGGCCGTGAAAACCTTCACGCAAATCCCGCGTTTGAGCGGCGAATCGTAATCGCGCGGCCGGTTTTTCAAAGCATTAAATCCAAACGCCAGCGCCGGTGACTTGGTTTTGTGCACGCGCCTGGGTCTCTTGTGTTTTATCAATTGATGAATGGTTGACATATTAAAGTGTAAAGCTAAAAACGAAAAGTTTAAAGTAAGAATGCAAAATCAAAAATTCTGAGATTGTCTCATCCCAAACAATGTATAAATATCACGATTAAAAACAAAAGTCAACGATATTGTGAAAATTATGCGGGCAATGCAAGGAAACAATTAACAATACCTTCCGTTACCCTGTAAAAAACTCATAAAGTTGCAGGCTAAAAAATCCTTTTAAAAAAATGAAACTGGGAGAGTTTAGTGCGTCAATTGGCAACGCAAGAAACAACAGTTCTCCCAGCCGTTCTCAAATTTGACCAAATTCATATCCCACTCGCCGTCTGAGCGGCGCTTAATACCACACAAACGACCATCTAACCCAACCAGCAAGATACACCATTTATCAAATGGCATCTCATTTCTTGCCTGCTCCCAAATCAAGGAAATGATTTGAGGGCCGACCGAATTATTATCTTGCGCCTCGGTTTCTGCTTCTTCCGCCTCCACGAAACTAACCTCGTACCTCTGGCCCGGGATTAATTTATATTGCCCAAAGTTTTCATCGTTTATACGACGATGAAAATATAAAAAGCTGGCTCCATACATAGCGCAAAAATTGCGCAAACAATCGGTATGCTTATAGACCGTTGGAACTATAATCCTAATTTTTTACCACCTCTTTATAAACGTACTGCCTGGTTATAAACAAACCAAGCACAAGTAATCTTGTACTATAATCAAATCATTATTTTTCTTGCTTGTCAATACCAAAAACGCTAAACCAACGGAATGCCGACAATCAAGCGATAAAGGAATTGCAAAATCGGGTCGATGATCGATGACAGGAAATAAATAATGATGAACAAAAAAATAAATCCGTAGCGCTGCAGGAATATTTTAAAATCTTCTTGCGAACGCGGCAAAAAGGCAAACAAAACATGCGAACCGTCCAGCGGCGGAATCGGAATCAAATTGAAAACCGCCAACACCAGATTGATGACCACAACCCCTTGGGCCAATCCGTAAAAACCGGCGCTCACCGGGTTGGAAATCTCCGGCCAAAATCGCAAGATTGTTCCAAAAACCAGCGCCAAAGCAAAATTCGCCGCCACCCCGGCCAATGCCACTTTCACTTGTCCGTACTTTTGGTCGCGGAAATTGAAAGGATTGATCGGCACCGGCTTGGCATAACCGAACACGAATGACCCGTTGGTCCCAAAGAAAAGAAGCAGCGGCAACACAAACGAACCAAACCAATCCAGATGGCTCATCGGATTAAGCGTCAGGCGGCCGGCGAATTTCGCCGTGGGATCGCCCAGCGAATTAGCCACCGCGCCGTGCGCCACCTCATGAATAACCACCGAAAAAATCAATGCAATAATTGAAAAAACTATATATAAAATATCAATCATGGATTTCTTAAATAATTTTCTAATCGCTTGTATCTTATCATAATGACTGCCTCTTGCCAATTCAACCAAAATAGCTTATGATTGCTTTGTTGTACGGCATTTATGATTTTTTCTATAGTCTTAATGATTATACGATTTAATGAGTAAATGTTTTAATGATCAAATCCTATGTCAAAAGTTTGCACACTGTGCGGCAAAAAAGGGATGATGACTTGGGCCCGCGTCCGGCTGAGAGCGACCAAATTCAATCCGACCGCCAAAAGGAAACAAAATCCGAATTTGCAATCAACCACGCTCCCGACCGGGGAAAAAATTTCCGCGTGCACCAAATGCATCAAGGCAATGAACAAAACCAGAACCAAGTAATACTCGGTTGTGGTTTTAATTGAATGAATTAATCCCGCCAACCGCGGGGTTATTGTTTAATAATCGGTATCAAAATT
>JBAYLX010000033.1:0-10635 GCA_041663885.1 Minisyncoccota bacterium
CCGGATTCTTGACCACCAAAACATACGGCCGCGGAAACAACTGCGGAAAAGCGTCCGACAAATGCTGGCGCCAGACATCGCCGTTGGCGATCCAGGAAATATTGTTCCAAAACACCGCGACCAGCACGAAAAAAACCAGCAGGAACGCGGGCAATCCAAAGGTCACAAAATCGTTTTTCGCTTTTTTTGCCTTCATTTTCTTCATATCTTTACTGGATCAGGAACGAATGAGGTATCAACGCCGAGACCAGATTCCGATCCAACAAGGAAAAAACCGCCATAACCGCGATAAAACCCATTGCTTTGGCCAGCAGATCCGCGTGGTCAAAATCCGCCCTTAAGGCAAAATTGGCCAGCAATAGAAGTATCACCAAAACCAGTGAAGCGTAAATCAGCGCCTGTACCAAATTAAAATAGCTTTGCGCGAAGAACGCCGCGACTTTGAACGCGAACTTGTTTTTTTCGGCGGCGGAAACCGTGGCCGCGCCAAGGACTTCCTTATCTTTTGCCGCCAATTCAACGATGTCACCGGTTTTTCCGCTTGAAGTTTCCGCGGCAGTAAAAGCCAGCGGATTCTGGCTCGCCCCAAGCTTGGATCCGAACATCTGTACCACGATCGTTGCCGGATTGCCCTGGTAATTGGCCTTCAATACCGCGATTCCAATCTCGCGATATTTGCCGTTCACGATATTCGCTTTGTGCGTCGGCGACGCCGCCCAGGCATCCTGCACTTCCCTGGAATCAAGAAAACCGATCGCGAGATTTTCACCGGCATACTTGTAATTATACCCGGCACTTTCAAACCAATGCCACGGGTCAATGCCCGCTGGACTGACATGGCTGAAATAACCGTTATTTGCCATATCAAGCGCCTTCATATATGCGGCGCGGCTGAGGACTTCGTTTTCATTAAGCTTGGGAAGATTGTGCTTTGCCCGTTCGGCATTCGTCAATTCGATCAGCGCGGTTTTGGTGATGTCGGCATAGAAAGGATTATTTGAAAACGTATACAAAAACAGCGCGAACCCCGATTTTAAAATCACCGCCGCGAAGAAAAAATATATCAAAAAATTCCCCTTGAATATCTTCGCCCGGTAATCATTTTCCGCCACCGGCAAAAAAAATTCCGCAGCTCCTTTTTTTACGATCTCCAATTTTTCCTTTATCTTCATAATAGTGGATTATTTATCAAACCTCGCTTCCGATCGATCAAACTTGATGCGTTCCTCCCAGATTGACATATTATAACTCCCATCTTTTTTAAAAACAACAAAAGCGCGGCCTGCCACCGCGCTTTTGTTGTTTCTCCTCCCGCACAGGCTGCGGGAACAATATCACGAGTTAGAATGTGAATATTTTTTTAAAAAAATCCCCCACTGATTGCCAGAACCCTTTGTTTTGAACCGGATTCGTTTTTGCCACGGGCGCCGCAACGGACGCACCGGTTTGGGTTTGCGACGACGAAACGGCGCAGTTTGAACCGCTACATTTGCCGGCCTCGCTGATTGCCGCGGTATTAGCCGCAGTCTTCTTCTGCAGTTGCTGGGTCAAATCGGCAATCTGCTGCTTGACTTTGGCAATCTGTTCTTCAATCGCCCGCTTATCGTTCTTCGCCGCAGTCATTGATTCGGCCGTCGGAGTGGCTGTGGAAACTGGCGTTTTTACGGTTGCATTAACGCGCGCCGGAACTGGGGTTGCCGCAACAGTTGACGGCGAAATCACCAAAGCCAATGCCGCAGTCTTTTCCCTGATCTGACGAAGAGTCACGAAAATGCTTACCTCGATTTTAATCCGCTCAACCTTCTTGGCAATAACATTCACTTGCGCCTGGATAAAATTGAGTTTCTCTTGCGACAGCGCCACAGGCGCGGACAATTCCGCCCGACGACTTTGCATCTGGTCGGTCAGCTGGCCAATACGTTCGCGAATTTGTTGTATTTGCGCCCCGGTATTTTGTGTTGCCGATGCCGGTAATTGGGCGCCGTCGGCACTGGCATTTCCTCCCAAGAGCAAACCGGTGATAGCGATCAATAACGCTGAATATAATTTAGTTTTCATTTGCATATTACCTTTATATGGAATTGCGCTTGGCATTCTTAACATAATTTTGTCGACCTGCCCGCGAACCATTCGCGAGTTAATCAATGATAGCAAATAAAGGCGGTTATATGCAATATCCAAAAAAAGCGCGATTCTCGTACCCGGTTAGGGAGGAAAAATTAACCGGGTACAAGAATCGCGCTCTATAAAATACATATGTCCTAGGACACTACCGCAATTAATAATATTTATTCCATTTGTCCCACTTTGTCAACTGCTATTAATGAATTTTCCCGACCTTCCAAGGGTCTAACCCCCGCGAGTACACAGGGGATAGACCCCAAAATGCAAAATACCAATCCAGCGATCCTGTGGATAAATTACGACAACCGCCATTGCTAAAAAAAAATAATATTTTTATAATATAATAATGATATTTTTTAATATGGGCGCAATGCGTCCGCAACTATGCGAAATATAAAATTATGGAAGGTTTTGTTTTGCGCCGCAATATTTTTTTATTCGTTTTTTTTGTCAAAAGACATAAAAGCCGCATGCCCGCCGGAAACACCTTGTTACAAACACTGCTATTATACGTGCGATAATCCCTGCGGCGGAGTTTTGATTGATTGGGAATGCGACACGTGCTGTAATGGTCCCGACAGAATTGCTCAGCAAAGCACAGGTTCGCCTTGGCAAGAGTGCAATCCCACTACTGGAAAACATTATTGCGACAAAGCTTGCTTGAAGCCTGCCGCCGAGCTCCCAAAAAATCCAAAGTGGTATGATGATCCGACGAAAAACAATGATGCGACCGCTGACAAAGGCAATACTAACAATGCTTTGCCAATCGTTCTCGACTGGGAACTTGATAGTTGGAAAGATGGCGGCAAGTACAATCCCAATGGATCGTTAAAAGCAATGGCGCAATCTAACTATGGATCCAATTCCTTTCTAATTGAAATTGACAATCCCGATAATCAGCTTTTCGAGCCGGAAAAAGTTCCCAATTCAACTTATGACGCCACTAAAAAAGTTTTCAGCAAGTGTTTAACTAATGATTTTTTCAACAGCCGCGACGATGGTCTGGCTTGTTTTTTCCGCGCCGGAAAAAAAGATATAAAATACCGCGTCAAAGCCTGTTGCACCGCCGATTGCAATGATTGCGGGCCATTTGTGGACTGGAAGTTTTCGACAGGCGATTTTCCCGAACCCAAGAGCCCGCTGGATCCGGACTGGAACGGGCCCAACGCGGCCACGGACGTGCCGTTTAAAAGCGCCAAGCTTGAATGGTGCCAGGCCTGGGTGACAAAGAAATCGCCCAATGACTGGGCGAAATCGTTCCAATTGATGGCAACTTCGAACGAAAACGGCGCCCAAGCCTGCCATCCACTGCTGGTTTCCGGCGGCCAGTGCCGCGCCACGGATATTGTCGCCGACACTTCGGATAACAAAGTGCGGCATTTCTATCCGGTTGTGGGGCGCACCGACCACAACTTTTTCACGCGCAATTTGACTTATGTTTGGAAAATGAAAATGTGTTTCGATGAAAGCTCGGCGCAGTGCGGCGATTACGGCCAGGCCTGGAGCTTTATCACAAAAAACGACTCCATCGGCGTCCCCGAACCGATAACGCCGCCAAACGATACCGCTGCAACAACACCGATAGGAATGCCGGTCAGCATATCCTGGAGCATACCCAGCGGAGCAAATTCATTCGTTTTTGAATCTACGTTCACCACCGGCGGTGAAAATTTAAAAATAAATTCAATACCGAATTTGGAAACGGCGGACGCTTTAAAAAAGAAATTTGACGCGCCGAATCTTGAAGCCGACAAACTGTATAAATGGCGCGTTAAAGCCTGCTCGAAATTCAATTCGCAGGTTTGCGACGCTTTCTCGGAATGGTTCTATTTCCAAACCACAGGGCGGCCGCCCAAGGCCGAATCAATGGCGCATACCGACGGCATCCCAAAAACTTTTTCATGGGGAACGGTGCCGGGAGCGAAATCATACAATTTCAAATTATCTTTGGGGGTGGCAACGACTGCGAACGGAACCACGACGATCACCGAAGGAACCGAAAGCGCGACATCAACCATAAGCGGCGAAACTTTGCTCGCGAGCCCGAAAGCCACCGTTGGATATCCGAGCATCGATAAGGCGAAAAGTTATATCTGGAAGGTGCAAACCTGCGCCCATTCCGACGGCACGATTTGTGGCGCGTGGAGTGAGACCAAATCGTTTACCACTCCGGAATTGACTGACCCGATCGACCCGATCGACCCGATCGAAACGGTTTATTATCCGCGGAATGTTTCCTGGTACGCAGTTCCCGGCGCGTCCGCCTATCATTATATTTTAAAACTGGTCACGCCCACGGAAACAAATTGCACCCAGGAGTCGATCGAAAAAACCGTTCAAAGCCCGATTGATTCGATCGATATTAAATGTTTGGGAACATACGAGGTATCCGTCCGCCCTTGCATTGACCGCAATTGCCAAAGCATGGGGCCGGAAAGCAAATGGAATTTCGTGCTAGGGCAAAAAATCCCTGACCTTCGGCCGATGCTCACGGTCTGCGGCACGGAATACGACCTGCCCGACACTTCCTGGAACGAACGCGAAGACTGCCAGCCGAAACATATCCTGTTGCTGGCTCAAGTAGTGATCAATTTCGTGATCTTTAAAGTTTCGATCTACCTCTTGCCGATCTTACTGCTAATCACCGGGCTACTGTTCTATTTCGCGCAAAAAACTCCGGAAATATGGGAAAAAATCAGGAGCATGTGGAAAGCGATCGGCATCGGTTTCGGATTATTGTTGCTTGCCTGGATAATCGTGGGCCTGCTATTGCAGACAATCGGCTTCCCCGGCATTTGGTGGAAAATCCTGTAGCGGCCCCTCCTCATTGGCAAACGAAAAACGCGGACAATGCCGCGTTTTTTGTTTGATCGCGTATTGCGTCACTTATCCAAATACTTTGCCTTGTTCGCCAGATGCTCGTCATAGGTTTTGGAAAAATACGTCGTGCCTTCGGGCGCGCTCAAATAGAACCAATACGGCGAATCCAACGGCTCAATCGCGGCCTCAATGCTTTCGATACCCGGATTGCAGATCGGGCCAGGCGGCAATCCGGCATACCTATAAGTATTGTAAAGCGAATCAATTTCCCTATCGAATGCTTTAAGTTCGCCGGTTTTGCTGTAAAGCAAGGTGCAATCCACTTGGAGCGGCATCTTTACTTCCAACCGTTTATAAAGAATGCCGGCCACGATCTTTTTATCTTCCAATGTTATAACTTCCTTTTCCAGGATCGAAGCCATAATCACTGCCTCATGAATAGATATTCCCCGTACCTTGATTTTGTCCCTGAATGCTGGTATCAGTTTTTTATCGAAATTTTCCAGCATCAGAACCGCCAGCCCGTCGGCATCCGTATCTTTCGGAAACTGGTAGGTATCCGGGAAAAGATACCCTTCCAAATCGTCATCCGCGGGCAAGCTGTCGAGAAAATCAAATTTTCCCCTCAATTCATCAGATGCCGCGCCGGAAAAATTTTCATTAGGAATAATTTCCTTTATTTGCGGGCTGGCCGCGATGTCCCGTATGGTCCACCCGGGGATGACGGTCGCGGTTTTAACAATCACCTGGCCCTTCAACAATTTATCGATGATCGCCCGGTAATCCAAACCCTTAAAATCATATTCGCCCGCTTTCAATTTTTTCAAATTTCCTTCCTTTAAAACCAAGAAAATAAAAATTACCTTGCTTTTAATATAGCCCTCCGCCTTAAGATCGTTCGCGATTTGCAGGGCGTTTTCGCCCCGCAAGATCATGATCGTATCTTTTTGCTGGCGCGGAGCCAGGTGGAATTCAAAAACCGCGGCGCCGGCAAGCGCAACGATATACGCAGCTATAACAATAGTAAAAAATCCTTTTGCCAGCGCTTTCATTGTCAAAATTTGTCGTGGTGGATTTTTCCGGCCTCGAATTCGCCATCGTCATGGTCAGGCAGGTCATTCTTGGGATAACCAACAGGAATTATATTTATTAAAACGTAATTTTCCGGGATTTCCAGTATTTTGCGCACTTTCTTGCCTTGCTTCTCGTCGACATGCTTCCAAACGCTCCCCAATCCCAAAGCCGCGGCCTGTATCATCGCGAATCCGCCGGCAACCGCAAGATCGGTCTGGGGCAAAACCGCGCGACCCGGGTCGGCGATCGGGATTATCAATACCGGGGCTTTTTTAATAAAATCCTGCTCCAGAATTTCATACAGACCATCTTTCACGGCCTGTTTTTTAACAACAATAAACTCCACCGCTTTTTTGCCCATCGCCGTCGGCGCGAATTGCGCCGCCTTGATGATTTCAATGATCGACTCGTCGAGAACCGGCTCATCGGAATATTCCCTGATCGCGCGGCGCCATATTATCGGTTGGATAACCATATTCAAAAAAAATTCAAATTTCCAATTTCAAATATCAAAAAATGACAACTGGAAATCTGGCATCGGTTATTTTGTTTATTCAATAGATCATTATAGCTTCAATTCGCGAAAAAGAAAGGTTCTCGGGTAACTTTTCAAAAAATAATATCAATTGTATAATTACAATAAGGATTGAAATGAAAATAACAACCGCGTCCATAAATATTATATCATTGCTGGCGATAATAGCGATCGCGGTTTTTTTTAGGTTTTACGAACTTGACTCGATTCCGCCCGGGCTTTATCCGGATGTCGCGATCAATGGCAATAACGCGTTGCGAAGCCTCGAAACTGGAAATTTTTTACCCTTCTATACCGACAATAACGGCCGGGAGGGGATGATAATGTGGCTGGACTCGGTTTCAATGTCCATATTCGGGGTCACGCCGCTGGCACTTAAAATTCCCGGAGCCATATTCGGCGTTTTAACGGTACTGGGTATTTATTTGCTCGCCACCGAAATGTTTGTCCGCCGCCGGTACGCAATCGCGCTTCTAGCGTCATTTTTGCTGGCGACATCATTTTGGCATTTAATCTTTTCCCGCGATGGTTTTCGAATAATCTTGTTGCCGTTTTTTTTGGTTTTCGCGTTTTATTTTTTCCTGAAAGCCTTTAACTCGCGCAGGATTTTATGGGCTATTTTTGGCGGAATTTTTTTTGGCCTCGGTTTCTATACCTACACCGGATACCGCCTGGCCGTACTGCTGATGTTTGTTTTTTTGGCACTCTGGCTGTTTTTTGACCAAAAAAATAAAATTCCCGGATTAAAAATTACAGTTGCGGGCTTGGCCGCGGCCTTTTTTACCGCTCTACCCATCGGCCTTTATTTTTTGCAAAACCCATCTGATTTTATCGGCCGCGCCGGGCAGACATCGGTTTTTTCAACTTCGCAGCCGTTATTTGAACTAGGAAAATCCCTGCTTTTGCATCTGGGAATGTTCAATTTTTACGGTGACGGCAATTGGCGCCACAACTATCCCGGCGCTCCCGAACTTTTTTTGCCGGTAGGGTTGCTTTTTTTGGCCGGAATCTGGCAAGCGGCGGCGGCAATTATCAATGTGTTAAAGCGGAAAACTTTTAACTATGAGACTAAATCATATTTTTTTGTTTTGTCATGGCTAATTATAATGCTGCTTCCGGGAATTTTAACTTATGAAGGCATTCCGCACGCTCTTAGGACGTTCGGAGCAATTCCCGCGGCAATTATTTTGGCCGCGTCCGGAGGTATTGGAATTTATGATTGGCTAAAATCGCGCTGGCCAAGAATTACCGTTATGGCATTAGCCGCGGTCTTTATCGCTTCCACGATTATTTATGCATATCAAAATTATTTCAACATCTGGGCAAAAAGCAATGAAATTGGCAGCGCATTTACGGCGCAATTTGTCGAAATTGGCAACATGGCATCCCTTCTCAACCGTGAGGGATGGAAAACTGTCATAATTGTCAATCAAAACGGTACGCCCGTGCCCTATCCCGACGGGATACCCATGCCCGCCCAAACCGTACAATTTATCGAAAGGAGCAAGTGCTTTGAATCTGGCCGAGGCGCAAACTGGACGGGTTGCGCCTCGCCATCATCCTTTTTGACTCCCGGTCAAATCGACAAAATTATAATCGGCGAAAAAACCGCGATCATTCCAATGAAAAACGAAATACAAATATTTGAACAGCTTGAAAATTTATTTCCCCTTGGACAAATAAAACAAATAAACAGCACTAAATATTATGAAATTAACCAATAAAATCGCGAATATCGCGGCAGCAATTCTCCTGGGAATAATGCTTCTGATTACTTTTGGCGTTATGGGCGGCGACTCGCTGACTATGGACGAAAAAAGCCATTTGCCCGCGGGCTATTCATATATTACCCAGCAAGACATGCGGATAAACCCGGAACACCCGCCGCTGGTCAAGGATTTGGCCGGCATCGGCCAGCTTGCTGTACCCGGAATCAATTTTCCGTATGATTCCGAAGCCTGGACGACCATGGTCAATGGCCAGTGGGATTTTGGCAAAACCCTATTGTTCGAATCCGGCAATCCCGCCGATGAAATGATTTTTTGGGGCCGCGTCCCGATGATTTTAATGTTGCTGCTCCTCGGTTTTTTCCTTTTCAAATGGACGCGCGAACTTTTTGGAAACGTTGCGGGATTGCTGGCGTTGTTTCTGCTCGCGTTTTCACCAACATTTTTGGCGCACGGACACTTGGTCACCACCGACGTGGCCGCGGCACTGGGCGCGTTTGTGGCTACGTATTATTTTGTAAAATGCCTCAAAAATCCTAGTTGGAAAAATATCATAATTTCGGGAGTCGCATTAGGTATCGCGGAATTGTTAAAATTTTCAATGATTTTACTTTTCCCGATGTTTATCCTAATCGCAGGTTTGTGGTGGCTAATAAAAATGGTTACCTTTAAAAAAGCGTTTCAGATATTGTTCGCATCGTTTGCAATTTGTTTTTTGGTCATTTGGCCGGTTTACCAGTTTCATGTTTGGAACTACCCGCCCGCGCGCCAGGTGAGCGATTCAAAAGAAATCCTTTCCAGCCACGGCTTTGGGCTTGGCGCCGATCTGGTGGTTTGGGCAGCCGATAAACCCGTGTTGCGCCCCTACGCGCAATATTTCCTCGGAGTGATGATGGTTACCCAGCGCGTCGTCGGCGGCAACACCACCTATTTTCTGGGCCAGGTTTCCAAAACCAGCTGGAAAACTTATTTTCCGGTAGTATATCTATCAAAAGAAACCGCGCCGTTCCATATTTTTGTTTTGATTGCCATAATTTACGCCCTGTCAAAAATTAAACAGCCGCGTAAAAATAATTTCGCGCAAAAAACAAAGATGTTTATTGTGGCTAATTTGCCGCAAATATCAATGCTGTTGTTTTTGGCGATATATTGGACAAGCAGCGTGAGTGGCAATCTCAATATCGGCGTCCGCCATCTAATGCCGGTATTTCCGTTTACCATGGCCCTAGCCGCCGGCGGCATCATGGCGTTTGCGAACAACACCAAATGGAAACTGGCGCTTGTCGCCGCGCTTTGCGGGTGGCAAGCGATTTCCGTCGCTCTAACCTACCCGAATTATCTGGCCTACTTTAACGAAATCTCCGGGGGAATCAATAATGGCTACAAAATCGCGGTTGATTCAAATCTTGACTGGGGCCAGGATTTGAAACGGCTCAAAAATTGGGCAGATAAAAACGGCGTTCAAACAATTTATCTGGATTATTTTGGCGGCGCCGACCAGGAATATTATTTTGGCGACCGGGTACAAGGCTGGTGGGCATCGCGCGACCGCAATGAATTGCCCAAAGGCAGCTATCTGGCAGTCTCCGCGACCTTCCTGCAAGGCCAGCGCGCCACTCCGGTCCCCGGATCAGGCCTGGAAGCCAGTGCCTACGAATGGCTCAACAAATATACACCCGTCGCGATCATTGGCCATTCAATATTCGTCTACCATATTGAGTAAAAAAAATTAACACTTTATTTTAAAAGCGGCTTTTCAAGCCGCTTTTTGATTCCATCAATGGAGCTACGCAAATATTGACTAATTATTAAAAATATGATATAATATTGACATGAAGCCTGGATTTAGTTGGGGCGACGTAAGAGGTCGCGTGCCGGCATGGCAGATCGTGGTGAGCATTTTGTTTGCTCTATATTTTCTACCGATGCTAGCAAATTGGCTTTTCGCATTGTTAGGGCTCAAATGAAATGAGCCCCTTTTTTCTATAATGAAAAATTAAACGTATATCAATCGCCCGCTTCCAATGATCCGCCATTCTCTTTTTTTTCATCAATGCCATCGCTGGATGTTTGGCTGTTTTTTTCCTTTAAATAAACGCGGGTAAACCTGATGTCAACATATTCAAGATTAGCTCTTTTCGCTTTAAAAGAATCATCCTTTAAAACCGCGGCCAATTTTGACAACTGGCTGTCGATACCCTTCAAGGGATTGAAATAAATATACCAGCCTTCGCTCGTCTGTAAATTGACGCGCTCGGAAGTGGCAATGATTGCCGCCGCCGCGGTTATCCCGCCCGAATCCATGATATCCCCCCTCATCCTTAATATTCCCGACAAAACCTCTTTGGAAACAAC
>JBAYLX010000034.1:0-10507 GCA_041663885.1 Minisyncoccota bacterium
CCACGCCAAATACCGCAAAATCGAATCGCCAACACTGGTCGCAATCGTGCCCGTTCACGGCAAAGAAATTCTTTATGGCACATTCCGGTCAATAATTCGGCAATCAAAATTAAACGAAAATGAATTCAAAAATTAAACAGCAAATTAAAATTCCCAAAAAAGTGGAAAATTTATTAGTTAAATCCGGAATGAAATATGAATTAATCGAGCACCGAACGGTTTATACCGCCTTTGACAAGGCCGCGACCTTAAAAATCAAACCAGGCGCGATTGCCAAAGTCTTGGTGGTTAAAGCCGATCGGGAACTGGCAATGGCAGTGATTGGCGGAGACAGAAATTTGGATATGGGTAAGTTGCTGAAATTAACGAAAGCAAAAAAGATCGATTTCGCCAAAGAAAAAAACATTGGCGAAACCTTCAAAGGTATCGACCCGGGCGCGATTCCGCCATTCGAAAAACTATGGGATTTAAAAATTTTTTGCGATAAAAAACTGCTGGAATCTCCCAAGATCATCCTTTCCGCGGGAAGCTACGAAACCTCGATAAAAATCACTCCTGCCGCGTTCAAAAAATCCAATCCGGACATGATCAGCAACAATTTCTCTTTGGTTCGAAAAAAATCGCCAAAGAAGGCAAAGATTAAGAAGGATAAAATTGGAATCAAAATAAACAAGAAAACAAAATCAAGAAAAACTGTTTAATTTTTCAGTAATAATATATAATAGACTTGTAAATAATTATTTTAAAAAATGAATTACAAAAATAAAGTTGCCGCAAGCTTAGCCGCGTTATTGATCGCCGGCGTTCTAGTGCCTTCGTTTCAAAATGGAGTTGCGAGCGCCCAATCGAACACAAATCAAAACACTGCCAGCATTGAATCATTGCAAGCGATCGTAAAAGACCTTCAAAGGCAGATCGCTTACATAATATCGCTGCTTAATAAAAGAAACCAGAGCAATAATAAGGTCGTGGGAAGAAATTGCACCTATAATACATATCCGGGGAATTGCGTCGTCGCGTCGGTAAGAGAGTCTGCCGACGGCACCAATGCCACCGTGAATTTCTTGTTCGACGCCGAATCGCAAAACAGCCTCTCGGATAAATATTATACCGCTAATGCCACGGATATGGGAATGAAGGGTTGTGTTAAAGGCGCGGGCGCGTTCACGGCGCAAATGGCCGACCAGGGTTGCGGATTGCATCAGGATACGATATTCAAATGCCACATGCAAACCATCAAATCCGGAACCTGCACGCCGACAATATTCAAATTCATTGATCCAAAGGACCCGGCAAGCGTCACCGCGGAACAAAAACAATGCGAAAAAACCGGCGGAAACTGGACTTATTCCGAAATTGGATGCATTCCCGCGACAAAGGCAACCAGGCTTAATAAAAACACCTCCTGCACTGCCGAAGTCCGTTCCGGGTTCACATGCTCTTGCCCGACAGGCAAATATTACGGTTCGCTTGAGGAAGGGTGCATTTATAAGTAGGATCAAAGCCTTTGATTTAAAAAGCCGGTCATACCGGCTTTTTTGCATCAATGAAGCTGTTGCAAAATTTGGAAAATAAGGTAGAATCTTAATCGTGTTTAAAGTCGCAAAAACGGGCGCGTAGTTAAGTGGTATAACGCCGTCCTGATAAGACGGAGGCCGAAGGTCCGATTCCTTCCGCGCCCACCCGAAAAATGAATGACATTTTGGTAAGCCGAAGGTTCGACTTTGCCTCGCCGAAGTTTCAACGAAGGCGGGTTCCTTCCGCGCCCACAACGCTAAGCGTTGTGCAAGGGACGCTCAGCGTCCCACCCAAGAAAACAAAATCCCTCTAAAGGGATTTTGTTTTTAATCGCGAAACCAATAGTGCGGCAGCGATGCACATCAACCCCGCGAAAATAAATGAAGTTGAATAATCGCCAATTTCAAACAGCTTAACAATAGTTTTTCCGGCCGTACCCGCGGTTTCATAGGGAATAATTTGGCCCAAGGCCATCAATTTTGGCGCTAGCCACGGCCCCAGCAATCCGCCCGCGCCATAAGCTGAAAACATCAAGCCGTAATTGGCGCCGATATTTTTTGAACCGAAATAATCCGCGGTAATCGCCGGATATAGCGCCAAGAAGCCGCCAAAGCAAAAACCGATAATAGCTACAACTGAAACAAAGCTCCAAAAACTATTCAATCCATTCAAAATCAACAGCATAATGCCGCATAGCGCAAAGATTGTCATCAAGGTTCTTTCGCGGCCAATTTTATCTGAAATCAGACCCCAAACGATCCGGCCCAAACTGTTTAAAATTGAAACTGACATAACTGCCAGTATTCCCTGCGCCAAAATTTGCGAAAATTGCGCCCCGGTAATAATTCCGGCGATTTTCGCGAAACCGGCCGCGGCCTGCGACTGCCAAATATTTACCAAATTCATAATCACCAGCAATCCGGCGGTACAGCCGATGAAATAAGTGAGCCACAAAATCCAAAAGCGGCGGGTTTGGATCATTTCCTTGGTCGTAAAATCAATTTTTTGATTGTTGCCAACCGCGGGCGCCATCCATCCTGCAGGACAATAACCGGCCGGCGGCACGCGCATCAACTGCGCCCCGATAATAATCGCAAAAAAATAAACCAAACCAAGATAAAACAAGGCCGCCATTATGCCAATATGTGCGATAAAATAACTTGCCAGCGGTGCAAACACCAAGCCTCCGGCGCCAAAACCCGCCACGGCCAATCCGGTAATCAAACCGCGCTTGTCCGGAAACCATTTAACGCAAGTCGCAATGGGGCAAACATAGGCTGTGTAGATGCCAATCCCGCCCATAACCCCAAAGCCGAATACAAACTGCGCCAGAGTTTGCGCTTTGGCGGCAACATACATTCCCAATAACAAAATAAACGCGCCGATTATGGAGGTTTTTTTGGGCCCGATTCTGTCTTGGATTTTTCCCGCCGCAACCATGCTCAAAGCGCTAAGCGCCAAAAGAATTTGCGCCGGCAAGGCAATATCGGTTGCCGACCAAGCTGGAAAATGTTCTTTTAACGCTGGTTTGAAAACGCTGTAAATATAGATCGCGCCAAGGCTGACCTGTATCAAAAGCGCTCCAAAAACCACAAACCAGCGATTATGTTTCATAGATTTTGATTATTACGGCATCATAGCAAGCCCCTCAAATTCAGCAATAGCATTTTTGCCTTTTTGTTCTGATTTTTATTGCATTTTGCTTCTATTTTGCTATTGTATATTGAGTAATATGGGGACGATAAACGTCCTGCAACCAACGCTAAACATTGGGCCTTTAGCTCAGCTGGTAGAGCGCCTCATTTGCAATGAGGAGGTCAGCGGTCCGAATCCGCTAAGGTCCACAAAGAAACAAAACCCTTCGGGTTTTCGGGTATTGTTACCGTTAACAAGCATTATGATCAATCCAAGAATATTATTCAATTTAATTTTAGCTGTTTTTGTTGTGGCCGCCATTATTCTTTCCAATTCGGCGGCGCTCATCACCGATTGGTGGTGGTTCTCCGAGGCGGGTTATTCGCAGATTTTTGTTAAATCATTGGCTGCCGAAGCAGGGCTGTTTTTGGGAGCGGCGGTATTTACCGCCGTTTTTTTGCTGGCCAATTTTTTGCTGGCGGCGCGTTCCAAAGTTTCATGGTCGGCAATTCTGCCGCCGTCAATCACAGGAAAAGTCGTTAACATCATCGACCGCACTGTCAAAAAAGTGGCGGTTGCCGCCAGCCTGATTGCCGCGCTTCTTTTTGGATTCGCCGCGGCGGCAAACTGGCAAGAGGTTTTGAAATTCATCTCGGCTGCGCCTTTCGGCAACGCAGATCCGATTTTCGGCAAAGACGTTGGATTTTATGTTTTCACGCTGCCGGTTTTGCAAACAATTCTCGGCTTTCTGAATTCGCTCGTTTTCTTGGCGCTTGCCGGCTGTTTGGGCATCTATTTTTTGCGCGGCCATTTGCATTTTTCCGCTTGGCCAACGACAACCGGATTAAAATTTCTTGAACGGTTTCGCGTTGACGAAGCCACCCGGATCCATCTTGGGATTTTGGGCGCGGCATTGCTGGTAACTATCGCCGCTCAAACCTATCTGTCACGGTTTGATCTTCTTACAAGCCAAAGCGGATTGGTATTCGGCGCGACATATGCCGATGTGTCGGTGAAGATGTTTATGCTTCTGGTTTCAACTTTTGCCGCCGCGATGGCCGCGATTGGAGCTCTTTTTTGGGCATGGAAAGGAAAGATACTGCCTCTTGCCGGTGGCGCGTCTTTTTATTTGATCGCGACGCTCATCTTGCCGGTGATCCCATCAATTGTCCAAAAATTCGTGGTTGCGCCGAATGAGCTCGTAAAAGAAACTCCGTTCATCCAACACAATATTGCCGCGACCCGAAAGGCCTACGCTCTCGACAAAATTGAAGAACGGGAAATATCGGGAGACAAACCAATTACCGCGGCCGATATCGCCGCCAACGATCTTACGATTAAAAACGTGCGCCTTTGGGATCGGACGCCGCTTTTGTCAACTTTTTCGCAAATCCAGGAGATCAGAACTTATTACGAATTTTCCCAAGTTGATAACGACCGCTATATCATTGACGGAGAAATCCGCCAAATCATGCTTTCGCCGCGGGAACTGGCTTCCGCCAGCCTGCCCAATCGCAACTGGATCAACGAGCGGCTGACATTCACCCATGGATACGGGGCGGCGGGCGGGCCGGTGAACCAAGTTACTCCCGAAGGATTGCCGGTGCTGTTCGTTAAAGATATTCCTCCAAAATCCGACAAAAAAGAACTTGAAATCGCACGGCCGGAAATTTATTACGGCGAGCTTTCCAATGATTACGTCATCACAAACACCAAATCGCTTGAATTCAATTACCCCAAGGGCGAAGAAAATGTCTACGCCGCCTATGATGGCACCGGCGGAGTGAAAATCGACTCATTGGCCAAGCGAGTATTCTATGCCGCGAAATTCCAATCCCTCAAGCTGCTTTTGTCCAACGATATCACCAATGACAGCCGCATTTTGTACCACCGCACCATCGCCGAAAGAGTGGGCAAGATCGCGCCGGTTTTGACCTTTGATTCGGATCCTTATATTGTTGTCGCCGGCGGCAAAATATACTGGATCGTTGACGCCTACACCGCCAGCGACCGCTATCCTTACTCCCAGCCGCAATCGCTGAACGGGGCGCCCGTGAACTATGTCCGCAATTCGGTGAAAGCGGTCGTTGACGCCTACAACGGAAGTGTTGTTTTATACCGGGCGGATGGGGAAGACCCGATCTTAAAAACCTATGAGGCGATTTTTCCGCAAACATTTCGGCCAATGTCGGAAATGCCAGAGGAACTTGTTGCCCATTTGCGCTATCCGGAAGATATTTTCAGTCTGCAAACTGCGGCATACTCGGTCTACCACATGGATGATTCGCAGATTTTTTATAACAAAGAAGATCAATGGGAAATTCCGGCCATTTCGGCCGAAGGGGAGGGAATATCGTCAAGCGCGATGCAGCCGCGGCACATCATCATGAAACTGCCCGGTGAAAAAATCGAGGAATATGTTTTAATGTTGCCGTTCACTCCTCGCGCCAAAGACAATCTGTCGGCCTGGATGGTTGCCCGCAACGACGGCGAAAATTACGGAAAATTGCTAGTGTACCGCTTCCCGAAGGACAAGCTTGTTTTCGGACCCAAGCAGATCATCGGTCGCATCAACCAGGACCCGGAAATCAGCCAGCAAATTTCACTGTGGGATCAGGGCGGCTCGCAAGTGATCCAAGGCCCGCTTCTGGTGATTCCGATCGAGGAATCGTTATTGTATGTCCGGCCGCTCTATCTCAAAGCGGAATCTGGAAAAATTCCCGAATTAAAACGGGTGATCGTGGCTTATGAGAATTCTATTTCCATGGCCGAAACGCTGGAAGAGGGATTGTCAAAAATTTTCGGAGGGGAATCAACGGAAACAACCGGGCAAACGCAAACCGGCGAAACAAAAACCGTCCCGCCAACAGAAAGCGATCGGAAACGAATGGAAGAAGCAGCTGCGATTTACAAAGAAGCCATCCAAGCGCAAAAAAACGGCGATTGGGCTAAGTACGGCGAAGCCATAAAACGGCTGGGCGCGATTCTAAACCAATAAATCAAAATATATCTTAATTTGTATTTCGCCCGACGTGGTCTGCAACCACGCCTGGCGACCAAAGGATGCTTCCTTTGGAATCCTCATTCCTTCGGTTCCACGGGCAAGCCCGTGGTCTACCTCGGAATAAATCCCAAAAATTAAACCAAAAAAAACAGCAATTGTTTTCTTCGTTTTTTTTGGTTGTGAAATTGACATGGCCAAAGTTTGTTTCGTGTTCTTAAGATGATATAATTTTATCATAGGAAATATTTCGGTAAATGATTTCCATTATCAAAAAATTTTTTGGAAACTGGAAAAAAACATCCAAGCTGATTGGTTTTGTTTTGGTTGGAATGATGGTTGGCTCCTTGCTCACCGGCCAGGCGCAAGCATTTGTTTTCGGCAGCCAGCGGCAGGTTTCGCAATGGGTGCAGGCCGGGTCAAACCTGGTCGGTTTGCGCAATGAAACCAACAATTTGCGCATCGGCAGCGATGGCAGCCTGTATGTTGATACCGCGACCGGCCGCGTCGGCATCGGCACGATTTTACCAACCGCGGCTTTGCATTTAAAAGCTGGCTCAACCGGCGCCAATTCCGCACCGCTAAAATTCACTGCAGGATCAAATCTGGATAACGTCGAAGCGGGCGCGATGGAATTTGACGGCACCAACCTTTATTTCACTCCGGCAGCATTAAGAAAAACAATTGCGTTCACCGATTCGAATATTACCGGCAACGCCGCCACCGCCACCAACCTCACTGGTCTCACTGCGACAATCACTAATTTGAATTCGGTTACCGGGTTGCTGGGAACCGCTGCGTTCACCGCCAGCTCCGACTACGCCACCGCCGCGCAAGGAACTTTGGCGACCAACGCACTGCCCTCCGCGTCATTCACCAACGCGGCCGTCACCGGAAAACTAATCACCGGATACGTAAGCGGATCGGGAACCGTGGCAGCCACGGATACAATCCTACAGGCGATCAACAAATTAAATGGCAACAGCGAACTCAAAGCCCCCATTGCTTCGCCGACTTTTACCGGCAGCGTATCCGGCATTACTTCGACAATGGTGGGCTTGGGAAATGTGACCAACGAAAGCAAAGCTACGATGTTTGCCAGTCCGACTTTCACCGGAACCGTTACCATTCCAACACCATTCACCTTGGGTGCGACCAGTGTTACTGCCACGGGCACTGAATTGAATTTATTGGATGGAGTTACTGCTACAACCGCAGAATTAAATATTTTGGACGGTGTAACTGCTACCGCGGCAAAATTAAATTATCTTTCTTCCGCGGGCGGCACGACCGGAACCAATAGTACTAATTTGGTATTTTCTACCTCGCCGACATTAGTAGCCCCGATTTTAGGCGCGGCCACGGCCACTTCGATCAATGGCAACACAATCACAACCGGAACCGGAACTCTGACTTTGGGCGCCGGGAAAACATTGACCGCTTCCAATACTTTAACCTTGACCGCCACCGACGGGTCAACTTTGGCCATTGGGACCGGCGGAACATTGGGCACTGGAGCATATGCGACAATTGCCAATTACGCACCCTTGGCCAGTCCCACATTCACAGGAATTCCGGCTGCGCCAACCGCGGTCGCGGGAACAAACACGACACAGCTGGCAACAACAGCATTTGCCACCACCGCGGACAACTTAAAAGCTAATCTTGCCAGTCCGACTTTCACCGGCACGGTTACCATCCCAACGCCATTTACCTTGGGTGCGGTAAGTGTTACCACCAACGGAACGGAATTGAACTTGATAGATGGACTCACTGCCACAGGCGCGGAACTGAATATTTTGGATGGAGTGACCGGAGTTACCGCTGCGGAACTAACCAACTTGGGCGGCGTTACCGCCACCGCGACGGAATTAAATTATGTTGACGGCGTAACCAGCGCCATTCAAACGCAGCTGGGTTTGAAGGCACCGCTGGCCAGCCCGTCTTTCACCGGAACTATTACTTCTGCCGGAAGCGCAACTTTTTCAACTGCGGATACTTCAATATCGTTTGGCTCGGATGTACGCCAAATGCTAAACCTTTATAGCACAAGTTACGGGATAGGAGTACAAGGCAGTACGGAGTACTTCAGAACATCTTCTAATTTCGCCTTTTATGAAGATGGTGTTCATTCCGATACCGCATTGGATCCGGGTACTGGAGGAACCGCGAGAATGGTGATTTTATCGGGGGGGAATATCGGCATCGGGACAATAACTGCGGCAACAAATAGGCTTCATATTTATGGCGGAAGTTTATCGGTAAATACAGCGGGCGCGGCAGAACATCATGCAATCGGCGGGATATCCATACAGCATGGCGGCTCAAACTTTGGCAATCGCGCCATGCAAATATCATCAACTGCGGGCAACCCAAGCTATATTATACAGGCCTATGGTGACGGTACAGCTTGGTACACATATGGAGTAAACACTGACAATACATTCCGCATTAATCCAGGTGCCGACGCAATAACAGGCTCTGCATTTGTTATGAATTCTTCCGGCAACATTGGTATCGGAACCGCGGCACCATTATCTAAATTGAGTGTCGGGGGAAACGGTAATTCTACTTATGGAATTTACGGTAACGGTGTCTACGGAATCGTCGGCAATGGTGTGTCTATTGGCGTCCAAGGTATCGGACCCTACGGCCTCTACGGCTCCGGCACCAATTACGCCGTATATGGATCTGGTTCTGGTACTGGTATTGGGGGTTATTTTGCCTCTGCCTCGGGTTACGCCTTGATAACGGGGGGCGGCAACGTCGGTATTGGAACGACGACGCCAACCTCTAAGTTATACGTAAATGGTACTTCTTATTTTAATGGGCCTGTTACTGTTAACGGTGTTATGTATACTGACAACATTAACACGATAGGTCGCGGGGAAGATAATTGGTATAATGTTAGTACGGGATCAATTGGCGCATGGACCTCGATCTATTCATACGGTCCGATATGCACGGGGAATGGCAGTGGCGCTTGTACCGGAGCCAACGGTACGGTTATTGGTTCTAATAATACGTCAGCGACTAATAATATCCCTAATTCGGGAACAGTTTTTTTTAACAGCGGCAACGTCGGCATCGGAACAGCGAGCCCCTCTTACCAATTGCAGCTTTCCACCGATTCCGCGGCAAAGCCAACCCATAATGTTTGGACCATTGCCTCGGATGCCCGAATCAAAACCGATATTGGCAACTTTACCGATGGCTTAGAAACGGTTCTAAAAATTAGGCCGACAATGTACAAGTATAACGGCTTGGGAGGCGTAGGATTTAATGACACAGAGATTCATATTGGTATTATCGCTCAAGAATTGGAACTCGTTGCACCATACATGGTAGAAACAAATAAAGGCAAAATTGGCGGAACAACAGTCAACGATTTTAAATCATATCAAGGACACGCTTTGCCGTTTATTCTGGTTAATGCAATCAAGGAGCAACAAGGGCAAATTGATGATTTGAAATTATCGTTAAATGATTTGGGAACAATCAACCCAACAAGCACTCTCGATATCGGCAAAAACGGCGCAAATCATTTGCAATGGCTGATAAACGGCCTGCAAGCACTGGGGATAAACATACAAAATGGGATTGCCAGCTTCACAGAAATAATTGCCGTCAAGTTCACCGGCGGGGAAGCGAATATCGGAAAAGTCCAAACCGAACAGATGACTGCCCGGCAAATGTGCGTTTCGGGAACCGACGGCGAAACGGTTTGCCTCACCAAAGACCAGCTAAAAGATTTGATTGCCCGGGCCGGATCATCAGTAACCATTTCAAAAACTTACGAAACGCCGGTATCAAACGCAACTTCGACAGACAGCGACCAATAACAATTAGAGATTGTTGTGCGATGATATGGTATAATAAATAAATGGATAATTTTGTGAAATCAAAAATGATAATCGCCATCGCGCTCACCGCATTGCTTTTTGGCGATCTTGCTCTTGCGCAAAACGCGATGCCGCAACGGTGCGAACCAAGCACCGATTGCATCATCGGCGAATTTATCTACGGCGATGACAGCCACACGCCGGTAATCACGGATAATTATTGCCAGATCACCATCACCAATCCCGCAGACTCAGTTATCGCCAACGGCGTTAATATGGCCGATAAAAACGATGGCTGGCATTATTACACTGCCAATATCGCTTCGCCCAATGGTTTGTATCGGGCGTCAATGTGTTGCGACGCGGACGCGGCGCGGCAATGCATTGACAAATCCTTTGTTTTGGGAACAAGCTTGGATACTGTGGCCACCAAAACCGATGTCGCCGGCATCGCGGCCAGCGTTTGGTCATACGGAACGCGCGCGCTGAATTCATTTGATACCCTGATCAG
>JBAYLX010000035.1:0-10474 GCA_041663885.1 Minisyncoccota bacterium
ACCCCCTTACACGAAATTATAATATTTATTTTTCTGTCTGCAGTAATAGGAGGAACGCGGGTATAAGTCCTATCTCCTTTTCTTAATATATTAAGAATTCGAGGACGAGATTCTTCAATCGAATCGCCGTCGCTATAAAATCTTCTTAAGGTTTTTTCGTGTCTTCCAATCTTCCCGAACAACAATAAATTTTTACCCAACCAACTCGCCTGTATATGAAAATCTTCTAAGTCCTCGTCGCCGCTATTATATATTTCCAAAACAGCGTATTCTTCTTTAATGGCCGTATAAGCTCTAACGTCGGCGTGGGAGGATTCGGGTTCGACGAACTGAAGAGAACTTCTTGTTACTTGGATAGTCTCGCCAGTTTTTAATTCAAGCGTTGCTTGCACTGCTTTTACCAGGTCGTGCGGGGTTTTATCCTTTGGGTCAATGCGAACTTCGCCGGTGCCACCATCTAAAATAAGATGTGCGTGCTCGTTGGAACCTTTTTGGGTTATAAAGATGTGTTGGTCTTCGCCATCAACTACAGATTGAATGTGGGTTTTTTCGCTCGAAATTTCACTTTTTATCTTTCTGCTTTCCATATACTCTTCAAGCAACGCCACCCATTCGTTGAAATCGTCTGCTTCGCTAGCAGGAACAAACCCATCCACAGACATCACTGACCAAAAAGTCTTACCCGAAAGTTTCTCCGCCTTTCTTTTGAAAATTTCATCCGTAAATAATTCAACCGCTTCCCTGGCAATCTTAAAAGCCAAATCCTTTTCTTTGGATTTAGCAATGCCTTGTCGTATTAAATTTTGTGTCCGTCTAATTTCTTTAAGGGCGGCACTGATTTTATCGTATACTGTGGCCATAATTTCATTTTTCGCTGCGGGTATTGGAACTTTGCTTAACGAATTTTTCACACACAGGGGTCTTTTTTCTGTTGTTCTCCAAAACTCGTTGATCTTAGTATCGAATACGTACTTTGGTACTTATTTTAGTACGTACTCAAATGTGGGCTAAAATGCGCCTTTGTTAATACTAATTACCGCGAATGGCAGAAATGGTTTTGTAAAATAAAAGGAACTCTACTTTTGATAAATAGAGTATTGGGAATACTTCCCACAAGCAAATTCACTTCTAGCCACTCTTTGTAAACTCTTTTAAAATTTCTGCCTCCTCTGGCCCTATGTGAACAATTGGCCCTTTTCCCAATAGATAAACAGTCGTTATATCCATTATTCTCAGGTGTTCAAGCAATCCGGGAAACACCTCTTCCGCATCCCCGACAAGCCCAACCTCGCCATTTTCACTATCCTCATCTACGGCAAACCAATTTTTGCCGCCATTCAACGACCTAAGGTCGTACTTGCCATAGGTAACATCGACTCCCTGCATCTGAAGATTGTTCTTTCGATAATCTTCAAGAGACATTATATCTCTTTTCAAGTCACGGCGCTGTGCGTAACGCCCGACAAAATAAGCGAGTATTATAAAAAAAACAAACCCGCAAATTTCGACTACTAGTCCCTCGAACATAACAAAACAATAGCACATTTCTGTGCTATTGTCAAGTTTGCTCCGGCGGTAGGATTCGGACCTACAACCTTTTCGTTAACAGCGAACCGCGCTACCGTTGCGCCACGCCGGAATAAATTTTCTAACGAATAAATAATAGCTCAAGAGGGGGAAAATATCAAGGTTGCGATGGCCACGGCGGAAACGGCTATTTTTTCATTACGCTGTCCACGATGGCAATTTCTTCTTCTTGGGTGAGCATTCCGGTGTTAAAAACCAGATGGTAATTGCGGCTGTCGCGGTAATCGTAATTGTACAAGCGCTTGCCCGCCGCCACTTCATCGGCTTCGCGCTGGTAAAGGATTTTTTTGATTTCTTCCTCGGAATGACTATTGTATTTCGCCAACCCCAATCCGCGCCGCGCGCGCGTATCCAGATCCGCAGTCAGGAATACTAGTAAAATCGGCAAATCGCGCAAGTAGATCGAATAGCGGCTGTCCCCGATCAATTTGTTTTTCAAAACCGACTCGCGGAAATCAACATTGATTTGCCGGTTATCGTCAGTGGAAGTGGTGCGCCAAAATTCTTCGAACGAAACCGATTTGTCGGGATATAATTTCGCCCATTTGTCCCGCCACAAATCGCCCACGGCTAAAACCGGCCAACCGTACATCTTTCTAAGTTTTTCCACCAACGTGGATTTTCCCGCCCCGGGCAAACCGGAGAAAACAATGCTTTGGTATTTCATCAATAATACAAGTAAAAAACGCGAGCCGGTCTCGCGCTTTTCCAAATTAAAATCAATAGTCCCGGAGTTTTTTCAGGCTGGCGTGGTTGCGGATCTTTTCCAGGGCCTTGGCCTCGATCTGGCGGATGCGCTCGCGCGTCACGCCGAATTCCTGGCCAACTTCTTCGAGCGTGTGCGTCACGCCGTCTTCCAAGCCGAAGCGCAACGCCAGGATTTTTTGTTCGCGGGGAGTCAGGTCGATCAGCACTTCGTGCAGACGGTTTTTCAACAGGCTGCGGGCGGCATCCAGCGACGGCGACGTCACTTTGTCGTCGGCGATAAACTCGGCCAGGATGCTGTCCTCGCCGTCTTCGCCCACCGGAGTTTCCAGCGACACCGAATCCTGGGAAATTTTCTGGATGTAGCGCACTTTGGACACTTCCAAGCCAAGCTCAGAAGCAATTTCTTCGGGCAAAGGTTCGCGACCCAAAAACTGTAATAGCTTGCGCTTTGCCTGCGTGTATTTGGAAATCGTTTCGATCATGTGCACGGGAATGCGCACCGTGCGCGCCTGATCGGCTAAAGCGCGGGTGATCGCCTGGCGGATCCACCATGTGGCATAAGTTGAAAATTTATAACCCTTGCGCCAGTCAAATTTTTCCACCGCGCGAAACAATCCCAAATTGCCTTCCTGAATCAGATCAAGCAATGACAAATGGGAACTGCGGCCGATGTATTTGCGCGCGATCGACACCACCAATTTCAAATTGGATTGCGTCAATCTTTTCTTGGCCTCCAAATCGCCCACTTCGATTTTTTTCGCCAAATCCTTTTCATCCCGCGCCGTTAGCGCCGGTATCTGGCCAATTTCTTTCAAATACATCTGCACCGGGTCGATTTTGGCCTCGAGGCGCCGCTTGACGGCTTTTTCCCCCACCTCAAGAAATTCGCGTGCCTCTTTCACTTCAATACCTTTGGAATCGAGTATCTGATAAAGCTCGTCTAAGCCGTCCACGTCTTTTTCAACCTTGGGGAAGAACGACAAAATTTCCGAATAGGTGACAAAACTCCTTTCCTGGCCTTTTTCCAGGAAAATTTCCAGCTTTCGCGCGTCAAAAACCTTCACCGACATCCCTTCGGATTTTTTTTTGGTTTTTTTCGGAGCAGCGGATTTCGAAACCGGTTTGGCGCTTTTGGGGCTCGCCGGTTTTTTTACCTTTTTGACGGATACTGTTTTTTTGTTTTTCGCTTTTTGGGGAGCGGGTTTTTTTTGAGTTGCCATATTCGATTTCACTTTTTCACTTTTCCGGTTTTTGGCCGTCTTTGGCCGCGGATATTGATAACGAATTAAAATTTTCTCCCAGCCGCCGGGCGGATTCATGGTCCTGACGCTTTTCCGCGTCAAGCATTTCGCACGACAGTTTTGCCAATGATTTTTTAAATAAGGTTTTTTTTATCCGTTCCGCGTGGAATTCCACTTCTTCTTTGGCGGCACGCTCATCGATTGTTTCGCTTTCCGCTTCCATAAAAACAGCTTCATAGAAATCCTTGGCTTCCCCTTCAATGCCTTGCCCGGAATAATCCGAACTCGCCTTTATCGCCTCGATGATCGCGCGAGCCGGAGCGGAAAAAAAACCAACCACCTCCGGACTGATAAAATCGGCGGTTTTCGGGAATTTGACGACAAGCGCCAATATGCGTTCTTCCAAACGCTGCTGGCGCGGCCGGGCCGGGCTGGCCGCTTCCCTGTCGCTGCCCGATACATATTCGTTGAGCTTAACCTTTTTTAGCTCTTCGCGCAAGTATTCTTCATAGTGGATATCCCTGACTTCCAGGCGGTCAGCCATCTTCTGCAGCCAAAAGGCTTGCTCCACCGCGTTGGGTATCACTTTGATCACCGGCAAGACATAATCAACGATCTTTTTCCTGCCCTGGGGCGTCGCCTTGTCTCCGATCGAAAAAGCGCGATCGAAATAGAATTCCATGATAGTCTGAGTGTTTTCCACGGCTTTGCACCATTCCTGCGGATCAAGCGCGATGACATCGGCCGGGTCTTTGCCTTCGAAAGGCGGCCTTGCCACGCTCACGTTGAAACCCTGAGCCAATGCCAGATCGATGCCGCGGCGGTTGGCCGTGTCTCCGGCCAGATCCATGTCGTAACCCAATATTATGTTATCGGTGAAGCGCTTCAGTATTTTCAATTGGAACGGAGTCAGCGCCGTGCCCGAGCTTGCCGCCACATTTTCCACCCCGGCTTGCGAAGACATGATCACATCGGTATAACCTTCGACCAGAACGCATGAATTTTGACGCCGCACCGCCACCTTGGCCCGATCCAAACCGTAAAGAATCCGGCTTTTGTCATATAGCAAAGTATTGGTCGTATTCAAATACTTCGCCTCCTTCGCCTCGCCAAAGCCTTGTGTGGAGGCGGGCTTCGCCTCGCCAAAGCCTTTGGCGGCGGCGGGTTTCACCTCGCCTTTGCTCTTGCTCTCAAAAATTCTTCCGCCAAAACCGACCACTTGCGAATTGAAATCAAAAATGGGAAACATGATCCGGCCGCGAAAACGATCATACGTCCGGCCGCCGGAACTGGACCCGGCCAAACCCGCGGCAATGATTTCGTTGTCGGTATAACCTTCCGACGCCAAAAAATCATGCAATCCCTGCCACGAATCGGGAGAATAGCCGATCCGCCATTTAGAAACGCTTTCCGGCGACAATCCCCGGCCCAAAAGGTATTTTTGAACCTCTTTCCCGGCGACACTTGCCGCCAGCTGTTTTTCAAAAAATTTCGTTGCCAGTTCGCAAACATCATACAAGCGTTCGCGTTCGGTTTTCAATTCAACCATCTGGCGAGAGAGTTTTTTTAATTCCACGCCCGCCTTCGCGGCCAGAATGCGCAAAGCATCTCCGAATTCCAGCCCCTCGATTTCCTGGACAAAAGTGAAAATATCGCCGCCCTTCTGGCAGCCAAAACAGCGCCAGGTCTGGCGCGTGGGCGAAACGAAAAAAGACCCGCTCTTTTCATTATGGAATGGGCATCGCGCCGAAAAATTCGCGCCTGTTTTGCGCAATTTGATGTATTGGCCGACCAGCTCCACGATATCCAGCCGGCTTTTTATCTCTTCGATCTGAGGATCCATCTTTATTGCGGAAATTTTCAATTTTCAAATTCCAATTTTCAAACAAAACGCGAATTGGCATTCCGTTTCATAATTAATTTATTGGAAATTTATTGAAAATTGAAAATTGATAATTAAAAATTAATGTGTTTCTTATGGTATAATCATCTTAATCAATCTGACTAAAATTTCAATGCGACTGGCAATAATTTCCGATACCCACGATAATCTTGCGACTCTGGATAAATTCCTTGGCTTTATCGAAAAAAATCCGGTAAAAGCGGTCATTCATTGCGGCGATATCGCCGAGGGCGAAACATTGCGGCATCTGGCAAAAAACTTTGACGGCAAAATATTCGCGGCTTTCGGCAACATGGATTACCGCGACAGCGTGGAAAACGTCGCGAAAAAAATGCCCGGGAAAATAACCCTCTTCGAAGATTTCGGCCAGGCGGAGTTTGACGGAATGAAAATCGGCTTCTGCCACCACAAGGAAACCGCCTTGCGCCAATGCCAGGATAAAAAATTTGATTTTATTTTTTATGGCCACACCCACAAACCGTGGATCGAGAAAATCGAAACCTGCCCGCTGGCCAACCCAGGCACGCTTGCCGGAATGTTCTACTTGGCAACGTTCGCTATTCTGGACACGCAAACGAGCAAGTTGGAACTCAAAATACTGAGCCGCTTATAAATGCAAAACCCCCGCCAAAGCGGGGGTTTTGAAAACAACAATCATAGAAACTATTTGTTCATGCCTGCAACCGAATTGCCGCTTTCCGGCCTTTTTTTGGCGAAAACATAGATATAAACGATTTCCAATATTCCGACAGTATTTACCACCATCAATGCCGTAAACCAATACAATTGGTTGTTGCGCGCCGCTCTCCAAAGCGCCGCCCCTCTCCACGCCAATGACCAGGCCACCAAAACAACGAAAAGCCAGATGCTTATTTCCGGCGCCGGGCTTCCGGCAGTGAAAAATTTACTCATAAACTGCGGGTATGTGTTCATAATTTGAATTTTTTATTTGTAACTGTTGCGTTTCGACCGTTTTTCACATCTTCCTCCCCGCAAATCTTTTTATCAATTTTATTTCCCGGTTGGGAACGATATGAATCGCGCCGCCTTTGCCTTCCAAAATCGTGCGGCGCAATGAAATTTCCACCACCCGCCCCGTCGCTCCGGCAATCTTGACTTTGTCGCCGATGCTGAATTCGCCTTCAACGATAATGAAAAATCCGGCAATGAAATCAACGATCATATCCTTTGTCGCCAATGCCGCCGCCGCGCCCGCCAAACCCAATCCCGCCAGTATCGGCCCCATATTAACGCCGAATTCCGGCAAAATGGCAATAACCGCGATCAACCAGACCACCGTCGATAAAGTATTGTTTAGCGCTTTAACCAGAGTTTCGATCCGCTTCCTTTGGTACTCGCCGATTATCTTCTTATACTTAGGCCGGGGAATATTGTCAATAACCGGCATCAATCTTTTCCGCGATAAAGCCACGCGCACCAAACTGTTGGCCGCGGCGGCCAACGCAATTATCAAAAGCACCCGGCCTCCATGGCCGACGGTCCACTGCAAAAAAGAATTGTAAGCGTCAACGAAAATAAACAAAAAATCCATATTTTACAGTTTATTATTAAATAATACCACACAGTTTGTCTTTAACAATAATCCTGGCGCAATTCGCGGCGCCGGGCGGCATAATCGGGAATCGCTTGCGCCACCAGCGCCCAAAACCGCGATGAGTGGTTAAGTTCGCGCAAGTGGCACATTTCATGGACAACGATGTAATCGGCCAACCGTTCGGGCAGCAGCGCGATGCGGTAATTAAAATTAAGATTCCCCAGGACAGAACAACTCCCCCAGCGCGTCGCCTGGTTGCGGATCGCCACGCGATTGAATTTTGCTTTATAAATACGATTAAAATCGGCAATTTTCCGCAACGCCAATTGCCGCGCCGCGGCGGCATGATATTTATAATCGGCGGGGTTTCCCGAAATTAAAAATTTCTGCCTCTTCCGCGATTGTTCAATCCGGCTCAGGATCCAAGCGGATTTTTTAATAAAAAAATCCTCGACTGTTTTTTCCGAAACAAAACGCGGCTTTGTCGCCAAAACCGCGCCGCCGGATTTAATCGTAATCCTCAAATTTCTGGCCCGCAAACTGGTTCGCAAAGAATAAGCCACCCTCCGCCCTTTTAAAATTATTTCTTTATTTTTAACTAGTTCCATGGATTTAAATCCCGCAATTGCCATTTTGCAATAATTTACGATTTTTTCCATTATTGCCCAAAATCAAAAAAATGTTTTTTGCCGCTAACCTTGCCAAGGCAACAATGGAAAAAATCGTATGCACCCTATTGCAAAATGGCAATTGCGGGATTTAAGGCGCCTAGCGGTTATCGCCCGAGCCGTGCAACACGCCGCGCTCCTGGCGCGATTTGAGTTTGGCAATGTTTTTTGACGCGATATCGTCCATATCCAATCCCAATTCCACGCCGAGGTTAGCCACATACCAAAGCACGTCGCCCAATTCCTTTTCCAGCTCGCGCTTTTGCTCCTCGCTGACTATTCCGCCGCCGTCGCGGATGATCTTTTTTATTTTCTCGGCCACTTCGCCGGATTCGCCGCAAAGACCCAAAACCGGATAAATAAAATTTTTACCGGCACCGCTGTAAATCGCGGTCGTCCGCGCCATTTTTTGGTATTCGTTGAATTCCATGTTGTTATGTTAAATGTGAAATCCCAAATGTAAAAACTGGATTTGATTTTTTATAATTTATTATTACCATACCGAGAAACTTTAGCAAATGATCAACTTATCCGTATCCTCGGGCGGAAACCCGCGGCCAGGACCGAGCGCCGGAAATCGGAAATTTTCATCAAAAAATTCAGCGAATCAACTTGCGATATTTTGGCAATCTCGCGGCCCGCGCCGGGAACCAGCCACAAGCAAATCCTCTCCACGTCTAACACATGGTCGTCAAAAGATATTTGGCCGCGGCCTGCCTGCAAAAATTTAACCGCGTTGATCGCCTGGTCAACCGTGTAATTGATTGCTTCGATATTCCCGAATTTAACAAAATAAAGCGCATTGTCTTTGTAGAGATCGATTTTATTAACCTTGAACTTCTGGTCGATCGCGGCAATCGCTTTGCGGCAATCCGTGAAACCGGCTTTGGCCTGCGCCGCGATAAATCCGTCGAGATCCGAAGCAACCGCATTTCCCTTATCCCGCTCAACCGCGATCGAATCCGCTTCGCGCTGCAAAAAATTAACGAACGAATTATTATAACGGTACCATTTCCCGTCGATCAGGCACACGTTATTTTCCGCGTCGCGGTAATCCAGAAGCGCTTTCAGGTTTTTCGACCGCTCATGGCCTTCGGGATCATAGACCCTGATTTTGACATCATTAATCTGTTCGACCAGGTTGACGTTTTGCAAATTAAGAAAATTCTGCAGTGCCTTCTTATCAAAGCCGCCCTTGTCGGAAAGATTGCCATAGGCGCCCTGCAAATAAAAAGAATACTGGCAATTATCATTGGCAATCAAAACGATTTTGCCGTGGTCGTCCCCGGAAAGAGTTTCGACCAGCTTGGCATCCAAGTCTTTCAACCTCAAAGCATCTCTAATCAACGCAACTTTGGGCAAATCCATCCGCGCCGGCTGGGCCAGGACCGCTTCAACTCTTTTCACAAACGCCGGCAGCTGGTCAGGCGCGATATCCATGGAAAACTGCACCGCCGTGCCGAAATTCGCCTCGCTGCCCCACAGCGCCGGATCGACCGTGGACGCGCGGATCATATCCAGCGACTCGCCGCTGTCAAATTCGATGCGGTTTCCCGACTGGTAATTCGAAGTCACGCGGTTGCGCCGTGATTTGAAAAATTTGGAATTTTTTATCTTGACGCGGTCGGCCGCGATGCGGCACGCCATATTGATGCCAAAATCCTGGTCGCAATAATTCTTGATCGTGGAATACGTTTTGCCCAGCGCCGCCGCGTAACAAAAATCATCGCAATAAACAATGAACGCGGCGCAATAAACAATGTTTTTCGGCAATTCGCCGTCCAAAAAATCCCGGTAGGTTTTCGCCCACCAGATATCGCTCCCGTCCGGATCACGGGAGATAAAAAATTCAAGCGTGCACCCGTCGCTCTCAGTCTTCTTGGCCAACTCCAAACCGGCCGCGCGCAGTTTCTCGATCATCTCAAACCGCTTCTCCGGCATAATCCGGTACAAATTATATTTTGCCATACAAATTTTAAATTTAAAGGCAACGGCTCGCCGTTGCACAACAACATCTTACCACTTTTTTATAATAACAAAAAATGCGCCCAACGCGCTGAAAATAATCAACAATTCAACAGAAAACAAGAAGAGAATACTTGTCTAAAAAATGGGTACTGGACACGGTTTCTTTTTCTTTAAAAGCAAAATAAACAATGAAATCTAATACTACAAGCGAAATAAATGCCCAAAAGATAGGTTGTTTTATCGTTTTTTTGCAAATTTTACCAATTTCCATAAATTTTTTTTATTACACATAATTTTATCACTATTTAATCTCAATACAACAGCACGTCTGAAAGAGATTTTTTTTAAATTAAACGGAAAGGCCAAACGATTTCTCGCAATGGCCTTATAAAAATTATTTCGGCTGTGTCCAAACCGAACAATCTACATTCGCCTTCCTTTGTTTTTTATCGTCTTTATGCGGTTTCTTGCTAATATGAACTCTGCAATCAATCGGCAAGGCTTTAAACCACAAACTTTTTCTTATCTCTTTCTCGATTCCATTTTGGCGGAAAACCCAACCTGCCTCAATCAAGATACTATGTTCACTAACCAATTCCGGCTGGTGCTGTTTTGGTTTTTCTCTGGCTTTACCGCCATCCCTTAATTTTTTTGGTTCCTTCACTTAAACCACCTTAAAATTATATAATGCGAAAATAAAACTGTCAATACCATATTAGACCTGAAGTGCCTACACTTTTTCATAGAGAGGTAAAGTTAATTGATTAAGGTTAATAAACTCGAAATTTGCCTGGCCGGCATCGGCCTCGATCTGCCGCCAGAGCATTTCCAAACAATAGCGGAT
>JBAYLX010000036.1:0-10262 GCA_041663885.1 Minisyncoccota bacterium
ATATCTTCCCGGTTGCGAGTTTTAGAAAAAATTTTTGCCACATATTTTCCGCGATCGGTTTCAACCGCCACATTGCAATCTTCATAACCGACTTCTATCACGTAAAAACCAGCTGGCTTGCCCACCCCGTATGCTTTGGCAAGATGCTCCACGACCAAACCAATATCCCCGGAATAATCTATCCTATCAAGGGGCGTTATTTTTTTAGCAATCATTTTTTTAAATCTTTCCGTTAAATCCATGCGATAGAAACTTTATTCGCTCGCGTCATCGCTCAAAAATCAAATGGTTAAAATTTCAAGAACATTTTGGTGGTTTCTTTTTTGATTCCGTCGATCCTTTTAATGCCATCGGCGATGTTTTTCCAGCCCAAAGGGATGTCGGCGATATTGAATTTATTGCAAAAAAATCTCCGGTAGGATAAATTTTTCGATGAAAAATTTTCCGGCAGCGCGGCGAAAAGACGAGCCTTGCGGTCTTTCATGAATATATAACCGCCAAAATTCTTCCTCAACTCTTTGGCTTTTTCCCAGGTTGCGGTTTCCCGCAAAAGAACGGCGGGAACTCCGATCTCCTTGAATAAATCTTTGATTTTATATCCCGGATAATATTTTGTTTCGCGGCGCTCTTTGGGAATGAAATGCAAATGCGCGTGCGGAACGCTTTGTTCCAAAATTCCATATTCCACCAAAAACGGCTCGGAAAACGCGGCTTTGATCTTATCGAAAACCAGATTTTTCAATCCGGCATATTCTTCGCGCAAACCCGGAGGCATATCCGCGAAGCACGTATAATGGCCTTTGGAAACCAGCATCACGTGGCCGGGGGCGGCAACCCCGATCCCGAGCTTAATGAAAAAATTCGGCGTCTCGAAAAGCACGTCGGCCTCCTTCAATTTCGGATCGCAAAATACGCATTCTTCCATATTTTTACTGATCAAAAAAAACAAAATTACTATCTCTTGTTCTTGATGAGAATTAACAGATAAAGGCCAGCGGCGAAGAACAAAGAAAAAATATTGCCGGCGGCGCTGTTTAGAAAACCGGGGACAAAAGCATCAATATCGAGGATATTGAAATAATTCAGCACATAGGGATCGCCCGATGCGGCCGCGAAATAAATCAAAATCAGCATATGGACCGAGGCGGAAAACAGCATCAAAAGGAACAACGTGTTAAGATATTCGTTTTTGACTATTTGTATTTTCATATATATTTATAGATTGGGATAATTATTTTTAAACAATCCTGCGAGCGCGGCGGCGCGAACACGAGGAATTTTTCAGCAGAAAAATATCCGCATTGTTTAAAAATAATTATCCCAATCTATATATTTCACAATTTTAATTGTAACTTATTTTTCAACTTTTGCGACGAATTCGTCCCAAAGCGCGTCTTTTGGCGCGGGTGCTATGATAACCACCGGCGCTTTCGAGACCGGATGGATGAATTCGATTTTCCGGGCATGGAGGTTGATGCCGCCGTCGGCGTTGGCGGAGCCAAACCCGTATTTCACATCGCCTTTTATCGGACAGCCCATCGCGGCCAGCTGGGACCGGATCTGGTGGTGCCTTCCGGTTTGCAGATCGATCACCAGGTAATAATAACCGTTGCCGGTCGCGGCCACCGCGTAGGAAAGGACTGCTTTTTGCGATCCGGTAATTTCCCGGTCGTACGCCGCGGATTTATTCTGCACCGTATTGCGCACCAGATAATGTTCCAGTGTTCCCGAATCCGCCGGCGGTTTGTTTTCCACGATCGCCCAATAAGTCTTTTTGATCTGTTTTTTGGCGATCATTTCGTTCAACCGCGACAGCGCTTTGCTGGTGCGGGCGAACAAAACCGCGCCGCTCACCGGCCGGTCGATACGATGCACCACGCCCAAAAAAACCGCGCCCGGTTTGTTGTATTTTTCTTTGATATAAGCTTTGACCTTGTCCGATAGCGGCTCGTCCCCGGTCTTGTCCCCCTGGACAATATCCGAAACCCGCTTGTTAACGGCAATGATATGGTTATCCTCAAACAATATTTCCATACGATATCAATAATTCTATTTCTTAACCAAAACCGCACACATATCGTTTCCAATCAGATCGTACTTAGCCAAATATAATCCGTGTTTGCGCGCCAGATTAATATAAGCCTGAAGCGGAAAAAAATAAACCTCCACTCCTCCCTGGTCTTTATTCTGCAACTCCGCCCCGAAAGACTCACTATCAGCCTCGCCCGAATACGGGAATTTTTCATTTCCCATTACTGAAATCACCAACAATCCGTTATCCGGCAACGCTTGCGAAATCTCCAAAAAAGTTTTTTCAACGTCTTCGATATTATCTAAATAATTAAAAGTATAGTCCGAGATAACTGCATCGAAACCGTTTTCGGCGAATGGTAAATGTCTCATATCGGCCTGGGCAATATGAAATTTAGGATAAGAAAATTCAAGCGTCGATTTTGGCGTATTGGTCCAACTGTCCGCCCCCTCGATCCAATCCGATTCTTTTTTGTGCCTCGAAACAGGATATTCGTTTCTATCAATAACAACAACTTCGTCATTTTCCACCTTCCCAGGCCTAAGATACTGGTCAATCAAAGCAACCTGATTTAAATTATCGGTTACCGCCGAACCCAATATTAAAAATCGTGCCGCCTCCTTTTCCCTTATCGAATCAAGCAATTCACGGGGTAAATCCATACCCTTCATCCGCCCATACAAAAGGCTAAGATCACGACCTCGATAATCATCATAGTAATTTTCAGGATTTAATTTCTCAAACATATAATTTATAAACGCCGGTAAATGTTGTCTTGATTACAAATCATACAACGTATTTGATTATTTGTTTTTTCCAATCCGGCTTTATCATGATTTTTGCTTAATATAAACCTTAACTTTGCCGCGTCATGCTCTAAACATAACACCCTTAATCAATACTACCCTTTTTAAATTCAGGATTCAAACAAAAATAGTGGTCTGGACGGATCCAAACCAATGACTTCCCTAAAGTTGTAGGCGTTCGGCCTGAATACGGAATAATTCAGCCTACCGCCCAATGTATCAACCATATAACTATGCCCTTTCTGAATGAGGTTAAAGCGACCATCGCGATCATACAACCCCAGCCAGTAACTATTGCTAAGTGCGCAGGTCCGGCCGTCGGTAGTATTAAAATAAATGCGGTCACCTTCAAACCATTTCTTCTCCACCGTTACAGTGATATCCTTTTCTTGATAGCTAAAATCATATGCAATAACTATCGAAAAGGTGGCCAACAATGCAAAACATATTATTACAATAACTTTAGAATCTCTTTTCAAGCGCATCGCCTCCGTTTGGCCATTGTATAATAAAAACCCATTTTGGCAAATCAGCTTGATAGTTGAAACCAACCATCATGACCGCTAATCGCAAAAATGAGTGCTATATGTTTCTCGGCGCAAGCTCCTCCACTTTCGCCGATTCTTGGTTCCCGTAAATCGTCGTGAAAGTGGCATTAATCCGACCACCATCCAGCATGTAAACATACATGCGGTCAGAGCGAGCTTCTACCACAATCACTTCAGTGGCATAGACTAGACATAATCCACTGCTATAGGCAGAAATTCCTTCTAAATAACCAAGTTCATTGTTGACCACCGCTTGGGTGACCAGGCGTCCATTGCACCAGAAAGGCTTCATGCCTATGACGTCAATGGAAAATCCAGGGACATCAATTTCGGGACAAAATACTGTATTCCCGGTCTGGTTGTGATAAACCCAAAGACCATCACACATGGTCACAATAACCGTAGTATTGTTATCGTGGATGGCAATATCTCCATCCTTGAAAAAATCAAACTCGATTTCTTCAGAGTCATCCGAATGCACCACTTCGCAAATTGCCAACAGGGCAATCGCGAACAAAAAAAATCTAATAACCTTTTCCTCCGTTAAAATCCCTCCTTTACTTGAATAGACCATACATCCCAATCTCTTGTTTGTCAATATCTATTGGATATCAGTTAGCCAAATTAATTTTCAAAACTTCAGCGAGAGTGGGATGGGAAAAATAGGCGAGGGCGTTGCAGACCGGATCGATCAGTTCGATCATTTCCATTTCGGGGCGTTTGATGAGGCTGAATCCCGGCTGGCCGAGATATGTCTTTTTGAAGCTAGCGTAATCCGCCACGGTAAAATCCGCGTCGCCTTTCTCGCGCCGCTTTTGATCCGGCTTCCGGATTTTCAACAACTCCAGATCGCCGGCCTCGGTCGCGAGCGGCGCGATATGGAACACCGGCCCCATCGCCGTTTCCTGCACGATCGGACCAAGCCGGCGCGCCAAACCAGCCAGCTCGTCATATTCCGCCGCGCTCTGCGCAAAAACGCACGCGTAATTAACCGGCGCGTCCGCCTCGGCAGTACGCGCCGTAACCGCCCGCCGCGCCTCGGCAACAATTTCCCGCACAAGCGCTTTCAGATCATCAATTGTCATGATTATTTCGGCAAATCGTTTAATGTCACCAATTTCCAGGCGTCTTGTTCTTTTTCGCACAACGTTAATGAGGTATTAGCTAAGCATGTCGAATGAAAAAAGCTTCTGAAAATATCGAAAGTTAGTTTATCGCCGAAGATCATCACGGCAATGACTGTTTTTATGAAATATTCATGGGAAACGGCCAGGATATTTTTTTCACCAAGCCCCGAAACATATTCGATAAAAAGCTCCGCCCGTTTTTTGATGTCGAGGAAATTTTCTTCGTCGCCGTAATGCCAACCCGGATCCGAGTTGTTTTTTTCTTTCATCAGTTCAAAAATTTTTTCAACTTCCGGATCGTTCAACAACTTGCCCGTGATTTCGCCCGGCCATTTCTTTTCCCCCAAAAGCGCGGTTTCCAAGACATCTTTGCCGATAATCCCGGCAACGATCGCGGCCGTTTCCTTTGTCCTTTCGTACGGGCTGGCAATGATTAAATCAATCGCTTCTCCCGCGACCCGCGCGGCCAGCTGCCGCGCCTGCACCCGGCCATTATCCGTCAGCCGGTCGCCAAAACTCCCGACTCTTTTTAGTAAGTTGCTCTCCGTCTCCCCATGCCGCGCAAAATATAATTTCATATTCCAATTTATCACATCAAAACAAATGAACAAACATTGGCCTGCCCGACAGATAAAAATATTTTAAATCCTCGGCATTAATGTATATACACAAGTATATACATATGTATATACTTTATTCAAAAACAAAAGTTTTCAATTGAGCTTCCCCGCCTGGATAATTGTTCCGACAATCTTAATTATAAACATAATAGCCAAGCATATTGATTGACAAATACGCGAAAAAGTAAATAATAATAAAGCACAACGTATTGCATGTGTTATGAAGGAGGTTTCCTTGATGATGAAATTGAAATATTTGTTGTCTCTAGTTATATTGGCAATATTGTTGCTTGGAGTCGGCGATGCGAAAATTAAAATCAGCTCGGATGAGGATGGCCTAAACATCACTTCCGACAGTCCAATTTATCATTGGAATGTCGCGAATAATGTGGTTGTATTCTCGACAAACGCCACGCTTGTTGGGTCCAGTAAGGCACCTCTTAGAAATACCACCAGCGAGTTGATTATTAATGACTTTGTTGAAGCACGGTGGTTTGGGAGCTCAACAGTCGCGATTCGCATCAATAAGCCGTTTAACGTGACAGATATACTGGCTATTCGCTGGTAAACTAAAACATTATCAAAGATTCGGATAACCAAGAGTTTTATTGATCATTTCAATCCTCTTGGCTTTTTTTTAAGCATTATACATTCTCCTCAAATTCCCCGGCCCGTCTTTTTGGTATAAACAAACACACCCGCCGCACTTCCGGCAAGAAACAGCCAGCAGGCGGGAATATCCGCCCCTCGCGATTCTATACTCATCATTTTTGAAAATCTTTTTCATAATTTCCATCATTTTACCAAAAAATCGCAAATTCTGGGATTTTTCTATCGGCTGTCCGTCAAGAAAAACGTTGAAACGGAATTGATGGAAGTACCAATACTATATCTCGTTTCGAGCACTCATTTTATTTAGGGCGGTTTAATAAATTCTCGTGTATGCGAACCATTAATTCCCCCCATTCGATATTATTGATTAACGAGTTTCTGAAAGAATCTAGATGCCATCCGCTATTAAAAATTGAGGCTAATTCCTTTCGTCCAGTCTTCGGCCCATAACGACAAATCGAAAATAGTTTTTCAAAATCGACACCATTCTTGTACGTAATAGTTTTTGTATACAAATCATCTCCTCGCCCTACATAAATTTGTGTGATTGGTCTAGCTTTTCTAAATTTATAAGCATGGCTTTTGTATAATTTTTTATTGGGTGTGGTTTGTTTCGCCCAATTGCTTAATTCTTCTCTTGCTAGCTGGATATTCTCTTGGGCAATAAGTAACAACAAAATACAAACACCATCCTGCACAGGAGATGGGAATTTATCGGCAGCTTTAAGATAATAACGAGCATTCGCTATGTGATCTTTAATTGAAATTGGGACATTACTCATAGGATTAATATTTTACACAATCTATTCGGTCTGTTTTGATGCTTCTTAATAATTTTCAATTTCCAGCTTTTCTAAATTAATAAATACTATTTTATCTTAACTTTTATTATATAGCATAACTTGCTCAGTAACGAACCTTGTTTGCAGTTTATGATGCAGACTTGCCGCCTGGAACGATATTGAAGCGGAGTTAATAATTGCGGAACAAGGGTCTTGCCTCTGTGCCGACCATTTTATTCTAGAGCTGTATTTTTAAAAAAAAATGATTTTGGCGTTACCACCAAAACCTTAAGGAAAACTTTAACCATTTATGAAAGATGCGGGAATTTTGTTGAGCATGCAACCGATTCCGGCACGTTTCCATAACGGCAAAAATTCGATTGGGCGTGCCGTTTCAACAACATTAGACACACCCACAATACTCTCAACCAAACTCCTTACTTCTTCATCGCCTGCTGTCATTAAGACCCGCCCATCGCCGAATTGGTGCATGTTGAGCGCACATGGCACCGTTATTTCAGACGGACAGCAGACATTGATGTCCATTGTCTGAAATTTATTCTTTATGAGACTTAACGATTCAACATTATCCCGCACAAACCACTGATTATGAGCATCCAAATCTGCGGTTTCAATTTTGGGATCCACTATTAAATGCAGCTTTCCGTTGCTGTCGGCCAGCAAACAAGATACGCGGTCAATATGCCCGTTAACCATAATGCGGTCGGCAGTATCATTCTGAAACCGCGAATATATAGCGGTTACGGCCGGCGGAAATATTCCAACATTCATTCCCGTTCTTTCGATAAGAGCAACTTCTTTATTGGAAACATTAAATGATATGTCACCAATAATCATCGTTGATCCTTTCACGTACACATAGCCGCTATCGCCATACGGAGAAACCGCAAAATTCCATCCGTTCATTTTTGGATTGACTCTTTCGACAACGCGATTATTCAGCAAAATTAATTTTGCCCTCTCAACCACCGTACAAAAGTTCCTTGGATACGCCATAATACCAGGTGGAAAACTCCCAAACGGTGTTGTCCGACAGCCGAATTCTCTTTGACATTCAATGAGAAAACTTCTATCAGGCGGCCCAGGATCCAGCAAAGGAATTCTGAAATCGATACCCATCTCATTCAAGGCGGCAATAATTGCGCGATACTCCAAACGGAGCTCGTTTTCAACCAAAGCCTGGCTTGTCGATTCTTTTAAAGTCCTTTCATAAGCACGAATCTGACCTATCGGAAAATGAAAAGTTCCTTCCTTAAAATCAACGCTTGTCAGCGGTTCGCCTAACAAATGAATCATAAACAACCTCCTAATGCCAATTTACCTAACGAACTAACAATTTTATAATACAAATTTGATAAAAAATCAACAGTCAGCCATCTGAAACGAAGTTAGAACTTCATTAGCGGGTTCATAAAATAAAAGAACGAGAAGCAGCTACTTCTCGGCAGCCGATAATATAGCTGCGATATTTTGAAAACTTAGCGGATTTATTATGTAGTTAGCCCCATGAAATCAGCGCCTAGCAAATATTGAGGATATTGGGGGCTTAGATTCATTAGTCTAACCTGTTGCACGCAATTGATCTTGGCAATCAAATTGTCCACCGATACGTGGTTATCTCTCACATAGTTGCCTTTTTTCAGTATCCCATTTTGATTATAAATAATTGCTTCTTCGGCAACTATGTAGCAAGGCAGCGCAATGCTTTGGATTATATCGCTTGGATCAAGAACGGGCATCGGCTTGCCAGGCTCGTCAAAGAAATATCTCTGATTAGGATAATATTCCTTATCCTCAAAATTAAAGACGTCCTCAATGCGCGCCAGATCAGTGAACCATCCTGTGTCGCGGACTAGCACCAAACTATTCTCGCTTGCAGATGATAAGACCTCCTTGCTTATCACTAATCCATCAATTTCGTTTTCATCCCCAAATCCTTTTATTCTTTCCCTTTGATACGGTACGGGAGTAACTGTAAAGGATTGGTTCGCGTGCCCCGAGATTATGGTGCGTTGAATTTTATCCAACGAATCGCCTACCCCAGAGAAAATACCAACTTTACCAGGTTCGACACTAAGCCTCGTTATTGATACGGAAGCACCGTATACGCCCAATTCTCGCCCTTCAGTCTTTTGGTACCTCCTTATCTGCCGATTAATATCAATACCATTATGGTTTCTACCATTCCGAAATTGCCTCAGTTGCTGTTCCCAAAATTCCGCATAAGGAATTATCGGTTCATCCTCGTCAGCTTTTTTTAATGCCATTGCAGACGCCAACAATACGCCACACATTTAGATCACTCCATGGTATTATGAGCTAATGATAGTTAATCATAAGAATTTCAGTTGTCAAGCATTTTTAATGATTCAATGGCTTGTGACCACCCTTCTGGCAAGATATGGTCATGTATGATAAAAAAGCGGCACAGGGGTCTTGCCTCTGTGTTTATCTTTATGATTTAAAACAGCGGTTTTTTATTTTAAATAATTCGTCAATTGTTTTTTGACAAATTTTCTGCCCGCACCGCTCTTTAAAAATTTCTCCCGGCCCATGGTCGAGTTTCTCAAGGTAGCCTTCGCAATAGATCAAATGCCAAATTGCGATTTATAGATACTTTTGCCTTTAACTATTCCAATGTTGTTTCTCCGGGTTAACGATTTAGTATTCTATCTCTTTTTGAAGAAAAAACGATCGTAAAGATTGCGATCATTATCAGGACGATTGTGCCGCCGGTGGAGAGATTGAAATAGTAGGACGCGAATATGCCTGATATTACCGAGAACACGGAAATCGCTTCGGCGTAACGATTGTGCGGATAAAGCTCCGGCGAAATTGAAGCGCGGCGATCACGGGAATGACGATCAATGCCGAGATCAGCAGAACTCCCACAATCGGAATCGCCAGGGATACCGCCAATGCCGCGAGAACAATCAGGATCGTGTTGATCCGCCGCACCGGAACGCCGCTGACGCGCGCCGAATCCTCGTCAAAAGACGAGTAGACCAATTCCTTGAAAAAAGCGGCCACGGTAAAAAATACGAGCAATCCCAAGGCCAGCATCAGTCCGATATCGTTTTGGGTGACGGTAACGATGCTCCCGAACAAGTAGCTCATCAGGTTGGCATTCAGGCCGCGCGCTAGGCTTAAAATCACCACCGCCAGCGCCAAACTGCCGGAAAGAAAAAGCGCCAGCGCCGACTCGCCGTAAATTTTTTTAGTGAAACGCAGGCGTTCGATGCCAAACGCCGCGGCCACGGAAACAATCAGCGCCGTAATTGCCGGATTGACGCCCGCGAAAAGTCCGATCGCGATTCCAGCCAGGGAAACATGCGACAGCGTGTCGGCAATCAAGGAATATCTTTTCAAAACCAAAAATATGCCGATCAGCGGCGCGATCATTCCCACGATGATTCCGGCCTCGATTCCCCGCACGATAAATCCGTATTGAAATATGTCAGCGATCATTGTGGTGATGAGTTATGATTTTCACGTCTCGCCCGAAAAATTTTTGCAATCGGCTTTCTTTTAGATATTCCTGCGGCGTGGCGTGGCAAACCAATGATTTATCAATGCAAGCAATGTGCATAGCATCTTTCAGAACCCTTTCGATATCGTGTGAAACCAAAACCAGTGTTAAACCCAAATCTCGGTTAAGCTTCAACAATAAATCGTAGAAATTTTTTTGCGACGCGATATCAGTGCCCGCGGTTG
>JBAYLX010000037.1:0-9974 GCA_041663885.1 Minisyncoccota bacterium
ATACTATTGTTGACGGAAAAAACGTTTCCCATTTTAATCCACAGCCGCCTCGCTTGGATTGCCGCGATTGCGTTTTTGTCCGTTATATTCATTCTGTCTTCCTGGTTTAGCGCTGCTACGATTATTGTTTTACGAGACCTGAAGGATAACATCGGTCTGCGCGAGTCACTAAGGCGAGCCAAGCCATATGTAATGCCATATTTTTTGATAAGTTTTTTAACCACATTATTTGTATTCGCCGGTTTTATTTTTTTTATTATTCCCGGAATTTTATTCCTGATATTTTTTTTATTTTCCGGTTACATAATTTTTTTTGAACAAGAAAGGGGGATTGACGCTCTCATTAAAAGCAAGGATTATGTCCGTGGTTTTTATTGGGATATTTTTATCCTGCTGCTATCATTACTTGCCACCCTCATTTTCGTTAATTATATTTTTCAAATCATTGGACAATTACCATTTGGAAAATTATTCCGCAGCGCTGCCAATGCCGCAATTTCGCCTCTAACCGCGATTTATTTGTATTTGATTTTCAATCATTTAAGGAAAATAAGAGGGGATTCGTTGCCTGTCATGAAAGCAAAAAAAAGCAGCTATATTATTTTCCCCGCGGTATTGTTCATTGCGATAATTGTTATCGCTGGTTTATTTATTTACCATATGCCTCAAATCAAAAAATATTATGATTTGGAAATAAAAAAAATTGAAACCCAGTCCGGGATTCAATTGATAAAAGCAAAATAGTTTACATTGCCGCAAAGTGGCAAGATATCCTGGTGGATTAAATAAAAATTTTGCATCTGTAAATTAAAAAGAAAAACCTTAATGAGGTTTTTCTTTTCGAAATTAAAGCGGACAAGGCCGCCTTCGCCAAGGCTATGGCGTGCCAAAGTCGGGGAGCAGGGAATCGAACCCTGTCTGCACGAACCCGAATCGTACGTACTACCGGCATACTCCTCCCCGTCACGCGTAGCGTGACAATCGGGACGCTAAACGTCCCGCAAGTACAGTGATTATATTAATCCATTATTCTTCTTTTGTCCACATACACCGTCACCATCAGAGCGGACGCAAGTCTCGCCCTTCCAAAAACAAAGAAGTTCCCGCTTTTGCTTTTTGCAATGCCGCGCAGGCGACGGCCAAGCGAAAGCGAATTTTCACCAGAAAATTACGCGCGTTGCAAAAAGCAAAAGCAGGAACTTCGCATCACGTCACCCAATACTTCTTCTTTGTCATCTGGTCGCGCTTTATCTCCACTTCGCCTTTTTGTTTCTCCGCTTTTTCGGAAATCGAAACCAGGTCTTGGTCGGACAGGCTGCCAAGCCTTTTGATTTCCTCTTCAAGAAAATCACGTTCATTCAAACTCGGATCATCCAAAATTTTAGCCAGCAAAATATCTAATATTTGGCCCACCTTCGGCCCCGGACTGATCGCCAAAATATCCATAATATCTTTGCCGTTTACTTTTATCAACTTCGCCGAAATCGGGTCTTGTGAAGCCTTCTCCATTAGATAGCGCAAGTGCCGCAGCTTGTAAGGTTCGGCTTTGGGACAGCCGGAACCAATCCGGTCCGCCATCCTTACCTGCAACAGTTCTTCCAAATTTTCCTGGCCGACATTGCGAACCAAGCGGCGCACCGAAGCTTCGCCGACTTCGCCGACATTATAATAGAATAGGTGATACCGCACCAATTTCACGATCTTTTCCGAATCTTTTTTTGAAAAACGCATCCGATTCAAAATATTCCGCGCGATCTTGGCTCCGATCATTTCATGATTGTAAAATGTTGAATTCAAACCATCTCCCGCCTTGGCACGAGGCTTGCCGATGTCATGCAACAAGGATGCCATCCTGACCTGCATATTAAAATTCTTTTTAGCCGCAAATTCGAATGCTTTCAAAGAATGCACGTAGCAGTCATATATATGATGTTTGTTTTGGCCGCAGCCGCAGCCTTCCAAGAGTTCAGGAATAATATGTTCCAACAATCCCATATTTCTCAAAAGTTCGATCCCTTCCGAAGCGCGTTCCGACATCACAATCTTAATAAATTCATCGCGGATGCGTTCTTGCGAAACCTCCTTTAGCCAGCGGGAATTCGCCAGAATCGCTTTTTCGGTTTTCGGATCAATATGCCATTCCGGCCCAAGCGTAATCGCGAACCGCACCGCGCGCATCATCCGAAGCGCATCTTCCAAAAAACGCTCATTGGGGTCGCGCACGGCACGGATTACTTTGTCAGTTAAATCTTTCCTGCCATCGAATAAATCAATGGTTTCAACGCGAATCGCTCCACCTTCATTCATATAACCCAACGCAATCGCGTTCACCGTAAAATCGCGGCGAGAAAGATCATCGCTAATATTGTCGGCCCATTCCACTGTGTCTGGATGACGCTTATCGGTATATTTTGATTCGATGCGATAGGGAGTAACTTCTATTTCCAATAATTCGCGTTCTTCGGCTTTCGGCATCCTCACTTTTACGGTGCCGAAACGATTATCCGTATAGCTGTCGGGAAAAACTGCTTGAATTTGATCCGGATCCGCATTAGTCGCCACATCCCAATCCGAGGGGGGATTGCCACACAAAAGATCGCGGACGCAACCGCCCACGATATAAGCCTGATAACCCGCCGCCCGCATCGTATCGATCATCGCCTTGACTTCATCGGGAATCTTGCTTTGTAAATCTTGCATATGTTTGTGGCTCTTAATCCTCGCCAATAATATACCTTACAATTTGCTTTTTTTCAATTGTTTGGTATAATAATTTTTGTTACCGCCGGAACCGTTGGCCTCTGTAGCTTAACGGACAAAGTACCGGTCTTCGGAACCGGGAACGGGGGTTCGATTCCCTCCAGAGGCGCCCGCAGATTGAAATGCAGGCGTTGCGCGAGAGGGGATGAAAAAACGAAACAATAAAAATGAAAAAAACAACCATATTGGCAGCCGCATTATTGGTTTCATTGGTATTGCCTGTCGTCTGTTTATTCGCGGCCGAACCTACAACCGTATTGGCACCGGAACCAGCGGGAGGCTATGGAATTTGCGACCTATTCGATTTAATAAATAACGGGGTTAGTATTTTTGTAAAAGTATTAATACCGCTGATTGCCACACTTGTCCTGGCCTACGCTGGATTTAAAATGCTAACGAATCAAGGAAACACCGAAGTCGCAAAACAGGTCAAAGGAATAACGTTGGCGGTTGCGATCGGAGTGGTGGTTATGTTCGCAAGTTATGCAATCGTGGGTATGGTTTTGCATGAAATGGGAACTGTTAAATACAGCACTGATGCAAATGGCAGGGAAATAGTAAACCCTCTTGACTGGGCGCCAAAATGCGAACGCTAAAAGTCAAAAGCGCCCCCATGACTCAACGGTAGAGTAGCTGCCTCTTAAGCAGTTCGTTGCAGGTTCGAATCCTGCTGGGGGCACTGCTTCGCTAAAGCTTCGCAGTGCAAGCACAATTAAAATTAATAACTATTTTCCGCAGAAAATAAAATAAGTTTGTTTCCCGCCATCCCGCAGCTGACGGTAAATAAAAAATAAAGACATGTTGACCACCGAAGAAAAAGCAAAATTGATAGAGAAGTATAAATTGCACGAGGAAGACACGGGATCGCCGAAAGTCCAGATCGCCCTGTTGAGCGAAGAAATCGACCATCTGCAAAAGCACTTGAAAAAGCACGCCAAGGATATCCATTCCAAGCGCGGATTGTTGAAAATGGTTTCAAAGCGCCGCAAGTTCCTTAATTATTTGCGCGACACCAACGTTACCCAATACGCGCAGATTTTGAAGCAATTAGGTCTAAAGAAATAGTATCGGCCCCCGTGAGAACGGGGGTTCGTTGATACAGCCAGCTTTAAATGCCAATACAAACCGACATGGTATTCCAACTTAACGCCCAGCGCGTCGCAGTCCTGATCGACGTGCAAAACCTATATTATTCGGCGCGCAACCTATATCAATCGCGCGTCAATTTTCGGGAAGTTTTAAAAGCCGCGGTTGGAAGGCGGAATTTAATTCGTGCGTTCGCGTATGTCGTGCGCACAAAAACCGGAGAGGAAAAACCTTTCTTCGAAGCACTTGTGAAGCTCGGCATCGAAACTCGCATTCGCGACCTGCAGGAGTTTTATGACGGATTGAAAAAAGCCGACTGGGACGTCGGGATCACTGTCGACGCCATCCGAATTTCGCCATCAGTTGACACGATCGTTCTGGCTTCGGGCGACGGCGATTTCCAGCAACTGGTCGAATATTTGGAAAACCAAGGTAAGCGGGTTGAAATAATCGCTTTCGGCCGGTCGGCATCGGCAAAAATCAAAGAAATTGCCGACGATTTCATAGACATGGAAAAAGAGCCCGAAAAATTCCTGCTTAAAAAATAATAAATGGATTTCGAAACTAGCCGCTAGGATCCGGACAAATCCAAAATCCAAAATTCAAAACGCGCCATGCGGCGCACGTTTGAAGCTTGAATTTTGTACTTGTTTGGAATTTAGAAGTTAGAAGTTGGAATCCGATAAAAAAATGGAAAACGAAAAACAAAATAAATTCTCCATTCAGATAGGGGATCAAAACCTATCGATCGAAATCAATGGATTGGCTGAACAGGCTAACGGATCAGCGGTGGTGAGGTACGGGGATACCATGGTATTGACCACAGCCGTAATGGCAAAAAAGGAAAAACCCGACATGGGATTTTTCCCGTTGATGGTTGATTACGAAGAAAAATATTACGCCGCCGGCAAGATAAAAGGCCCGCGTTTTATCAAACGGGAAACCCGGCCTTCCGACGAGGCAATATGCAATGCGCGCCAGATCGACCGGTCGATACGCCCATTGTTCGACGATCGCTTAAAAAATGAAGTCCAAACCATTGCCACGGTCTTATCGTGGGATGCCCAAAACGAACCCGATATTATCAGTCTGTTGGGAATATCTTCCGCGCTTATGGTTTCCGATATTCCCTGGCAAGGCCCGGTCGCTTCGGTTCGCGTGGGATACATCGATGGAAAATTCATCATCAATCCGACCTACGAACAACGCGACAAAAGCAGCGTTGACGTTGTTTTCGCCGGAATTGAAAGCGATAACGAAATTATCGCCAACATGATCGAAGGCGGATTCAACGAAGTTTCCGAAGATATGGTCGTTGACGCATTCCGATTCGCGAAACCGTACATCAAAGAATTGATTGATTTCCAAAACCGGATTGCGGCGGCCTGCGGTAAGAAAAAAGCCGAGCTCAAACCGCCGGCTTTCGGCCAGGATTTTGCGGATGAATTGCGCGGATATATCGGCCGGGAGTTAAAAGACGCATTGTACCAAAAGCAAAAAAACGCGCGACAAGAGTCAATGGATGCCGCAAAAACCAAGCTTGAGGATTATGTCGCTAAAACATATTTGGACGAGCCCGAAAGAATCAAGTTCGCAAAAAATTTTTACGAGACCGAAATCGACCGGATTTTGCATGAAACCATCCTGGCAACCGGAGAACGGCCCGATGGCAGGAAGCCCGACCAGCTCCGAGCACTAAGCGCCCAAGTAGCCGTTATCCCGCGGACGCATGGTTCGGGGCTTTTCCAAAGAGGCGAAACAAAATCCCTATCAACGGTAACATTGGGAGCGCCGGGAGACCAACAGCTTCTCGACGGAATGGAAATAACCGGAAAAAAAAGATTCCTCCATCACTATAATTTTCCGCCTTATTCCTGCGGGGAAGTGCGCTTTTTGCGCGCTCCGGGCCGGCGGGAAATCGGACACGGAATGCTCGTGGAAAAAACTCTCCTGCCATTGATTCCTTCGGTTGAAGAATTCCCGTACACCATCCGCGTCGCTTCGGAAATCGTATCTTCCAACGGCTCAACTTCAATGGCCGCGCTATCAGCATCATCCCTGGCTTTAATGGACGCGGGCGTACCGATCAAATCGCACGCAACCGGCATCTCAATGGGCCTTATCTCAAGAAATAAAAACGACTATAAAATCCTCACCGACATCCAGGGACCGGAAGACCATCACGGAGACATGGACTTTAAAGCGGCCGGGACTCGCAAAGGGATAAACGCCATCCAAATGGACGTTAAGATCAATGGAATCACCGAAAAAATGATGGCGGAAATACTGGAACAAAGCAAGCGGGCACGCTACCAAATATTGGACGTCTTGGAAAAGGGGATTCCCCAGCCAAGACCCGAACTTTCACCTTTCGCGCCGCGAATAATTATTGTTCACATCAATCCCGAAAAAATCCGCGAAGTAATCGGGCCCGGCGGCAAAGTAATCAATGAAATCATTGAAAACACCGGCGTAATGATCGACATCGAAGAAGACGGTACGATTTTTGTCACCGCGGAAAATCCGGAAGCAGGAAAAAAAGCCGTGGAATGGATACAAAATATAACCCGGGAGGTTAAAATCGGCGAAATTTTCCAGGGAAAAGTATCTCGCATTTTAAACTTCGGCGCCTTTGTCGAAATCCTTCCGGGCCAGGAAGGACTGATCCACATTTCCAAGCTTGCCGATTATCGAGTCAATAAGGTAGAGGATGTGGTTCATATCGGGGATATGGTATCAGTCAAAGTCGTCGAAATCGATGACCAAGGAAGGATAAATCTCTCCCTAAAAGACGCCAAAAAATAAGCCGACCAAAAAACATCAAAAAAACGGAGACAATCTCCGTTTTTTTGTTCAAACTTCGCACCGATCACGCAAAAAATTTATAACGAAAGCGCCCTGCACTTTCACACCCAAAAAGCATATGCTAAAATATATACATATTTATAGAATCAGCGAGAGTCAGCCATTAAAGGAAATACAATAAAAAAACGCCGCTTAAGGAAAGATACCGCAAACTGCCTTTCCGCCAACGCAAGTTGGCGTGACAAATTATGTTAAAACTAAAAGAAAACGCAGTTAAAACGATGGCCGCTGTCTTAGCCGACCCTGGCGCCGCGCAAAAAAATTCCGAGTCAAGAACAAACTCTTCCGAAACCGATTATCTCAACCGAAAACTTCGCGAAGCTTTCGGGATTTCAACTAGCCCGAAAAATACTCCCTCGCCTCAATGGAAAAACACACCGCTGTCGTCAAAAATACCCGGAGTCAACAGCAATCAGCCGTTAACTGCCAACGATTCTCTTTTCAAAACCAAACAATCAGCCGTTACGCCAACGCCAGCAGTAGTAGTAGCAACGCCTCCGCAAACGGTTATCGCTGCCAAATTAATCCAAGCCCGATCCGCGCAAACCGCCCGAACCGATGACGCACTGGATAAGGAAAATACCAGCTCACCGCAAGAAGAAGAGAAAAAACGGAGGATTGAAGAGCAAAAAAGGGACGAAGAAGAGAAAAAACGGAGGATTGAAGAGCAAAAAAGGGACGAAGAAGAGAAAAAACGCATCCAGGAAAAACAAAAGCTGGAAGAAGCCCAGAAAAAAGCCGAGGAAAACAAAAGGGCCGAAGAAGCCCAGAAAAAAGCCGAGGAAAACAAAAGGGCTGAAGAACAGTGGAAATTGCAAGAAGAGGCTAAAGCTGTGCAAGAAAAAGAACGGCGCCAGCGCGAAAGAATTGCCGCCGAAGAAAGAATCCAAAAGGAAAAACTTCTAATCCAAGCCGAAAAAAACAAAGAAAGGGAAGAAAAACGGCGGCGGCTGGAGGTTTTGGAAATTGAACGCGAAAAAACAGCTAAAAAGAAACTGGAAGCGGAAAACCCCGTTCCGGAAATCGAAAAAAAGACGCCTCGTCTGAATAGCGATGCTTCAAAATCACAATCAGCAAATTTATCCGCTTGCCTGCAAATGCTTATCGGAAAATTGCACGCAAAAAAAACAGCGCTTGAGCGGCAAATTTCCGAACTGCCCGCTTTAAAATCGCCGCTGGAACAAAAAAGACTCGCCCTTGAAGAAAAAATATCCTTCATTAAAAATAGCGAATTGAATGCCGCGGAAATCCGCGAAAAAGAGATTGAAAACAAAGAAGCCGAAGAAAAAACCAAAACCAACCAAAAATTATCCCCCGAGGAAGAAAAAGATTTCGATCAAAAACTCTGGGATATGGAAGAGCAACGGAAAGAAAGCGAGAAAACAAGATGGGGAATTGAGGATCGCATCAATAGCATCACAGAAGAAATCCAAAAAATAAATTTTGAAATCGGGAAAAAAAACAACGAAATAGAGATTATCAAACAAAAAGCCAAAAAAATTTCCGCTCAGGAAAGATTGGCCGGTTTTGCTGTGGAAAAAGGCAAATTGGAAGAAGAAATGCTGAAAAGCATCAATGAAAAAGACCTGCTGATGCCGCTTTTGCAAACTGCTAGCAATAAAAAAATCGCCGCGGAAACAAGCTTGAAAGCATTGTCCGAAAGACAAGCCTCCGCCAACGCGGATATTGACGCCATCGAACAGAAAGAAAGGCAAACCACCGATCCAAAAGAAAAAAGAGTGATTGAACAACGCCGATGGGTTATAAATGACACGCTAAAATCAATAATCCAATCAAAATGGAAAGACGAAGAAAAATTAAAAGAAATCAATTCCGAAGCGCAATTGCTGCAGAATAAAATTAATACCGTTGAAACAAGAATAGCCGACGTGCAAAATCGCATATCGAGCAGCGAAAACGCCCTTGAAAAGGACGGAATGAAGGTGAGAAAAATGCGCGACGCGATTGCCGAATTATTCAAAGAGAACGACATAGAAGCTGATTCGGAAATATTAAAAGACATCACTCAACCCGATAGCCAAACGACGACCCAGCTTCAGCCGGCAGAAAAAATTGCGGATAATTCCAACCCTGCGCCCCAACCGCAGCCCCAACCGCAGCCCCAACCGCAGCCGCCGCTCGCACCTGCGAAAGACAATATCGGAAAACCCGCGGCGACAGCCGAGAACAAAGAAGAAACCGCTAAACCCGCGGCGACAACGGATGTAAAACCAGTCTTACAACCTCAGGCGGCAGAAAGCGGAAAAAATAAAGTTTCCGCGGAATCCGGAAATGACGTTGCTTGGAACCCGGAAACGAAACTTGATGATATCGCCGCAACGGCAAAAAAAATACCCACGGAATCACCATTGGCAAATCCGGCAACAGAAATGTTATCCAAAACCACCTCCGTTTATCGAGAACACATCGAATCTTCGCCGGCAACCAATTTTCGAACTTTTCCCAAAAAAGATGCCGGAAAAAACCAATCCGCCAACCAAGTAAATAGTCCCCAGACGCTGTCTCGGCCAAAAATTGGCAACAGTTTGGAAGCGGACGCGGAAATCGAAAAACCCAATTCAATCGGCCTGGAAAACCGATGGAACCAGATCAAAAAAGCGACAACTGCCCCAATAATTAGCCCAACAATAACCGCTACCCCCAAAACCCTGCCCGAAACTCCCGCGAGCGCAACCCATCTCGAATCGAAACCCAGCGGAAAGAACAAACTTCTTCCACGCGTTTTGGTTATTTTGGCGGTAATCGGAATATTGGCAGTGGTCCTCGTCGTGATCTTAACGAAGAATAGCTCTCCGGTTGCAAAAAATCAGAACACAAACAATCCGGCGACGGTAAAAAACGTCAAAAATCCCAATACGGATGACCCGGCAACGCCCGATGAAACAAAAAAAGAGACCAACTCATCCCCCCTGGCAATCATATCAACCATACCGGTTTTAACAGAAGACTTGGCGAGCATCCCGAATCTGATTTCCCCATCCTTACAAACTCCGCTTGGATCAAACGGTTATTATCGCGTTTCCATTCAAAATAAAAAAACCAACACCAAAGTCGGATTACGGCAGTTTTTCGATATTTACAAAGTTGAAGCACCGTCGCTGCTTTATTCCTCGATAAGCGACGATTTTACGCTTTTTATTTATTCAAACAACGGAAGAAACCGCATTGGCCTTATCACGGCAATATCAAACGCAAAGACACTGTCGACGGCAATCGAAGGATGGGAGGGGAGCATAATACAG
>JBAYLX010000038.1:0-9464 GCA_041663885.1 Minisyncoccota bacterium
AAAGATATCGGCAAATTTGTCTTTTTGCACCTTGGCATAATATCCGGTATACTCCTGCGAAGTAAAAGCGTTAGAAATGCCGCCCATACCATCAATAAACGAAAAAATATCCATTTCCGTGGGTCGTTTTTTCGTACCCTTAAATTGCAAATGCTCCAAAAAATGGGAAATACCGCTAATCTCTTTAGTTTCGTATTTAGAACCCGTGCCCACCAGCGCCAGAACCGTCACCGTATCGGTATTTTGCGCCGGCACCATAACCACCCTCAATCCATTCGGTAATGTTGTTTTTTTGTACATCTGATTTCTATAAAATTTATTACGCATCAATAATCAGTTTGTTCTTATCAAAATTTCCGTTCGCAGGTTCTAACGACAAACCAAGTTGCTTCCCTTTTTGCTTTTCAATTTCAATCCGTGCCAACGAATCATTATAATAATTTTCATTAATTTCAAAACCAACATAATTTCTGTCGTTTCTAAAACTTGCCACCGCCGTTGTGCCGCTTCCCATAAACGGATCGAATACTAATCCTCCTACAGGGCAGCTAGCCTTAATTATTCTTTCAACAATAAACAACGGTTTTTGTGTCGGATGATTGCATCTTTCAGGATCTTGTTTGTGTATTCGGCTGTAACTCCACAAATCCTTTGGGTTATACCCCATTTCGAGCCATTTTTTTCCCACGAATATGCTGCGGGTTCTCGCTTTTTTTGTTGCCGCATCGTAAGCAACCCTAATCGCATCCAAATCAAAATAATAATCGTCATTTTTCACAAAAAAACCGATACTATCATAAACTGAAGAATACTTTCTCGTGGAACCGCCCATGCTCGGAACATGGCGATCCCAAATAATTTCATTTACCATTCGCATTTTTTTCTTAAAATAAGAAAAAATTTCCGGCGTATATTGCCAACTCAAAAAAACATAAAAACTGCCATTCTCTTTTAATTTGTCATAGGCCAAATCAAACCAGCGGAATGTCCATTCCAAATAATCTTGCGAAGACAACTTATCGGAATCATTGCCATAATCTTTTCCAAGGCAATAGGGAGGATCGGCGACAATCAAATCGACAGAACAATCGGCAATTTTATCAATTCCCAAGAGGGCGTCCTCATTAAAAATTTTATCAATATAGTCGATTTTCATTTTAAGATGATACTTTTTGAATTTTTCTTTAATAATTTTAAAAAATCCTTTCGGCTCCTTATTTCCATTTTGTGATTATATTTTGCCTGTATTTTATCATTACGCGGATTAACATAAATTGGTAAAAATTGTGCCGAAAAAATTTCCAAATAATTTTGATCAAAAAATATCGAATTTTCTTTAAAACTAACACCAACACATACAAAAACCAAATCATAATCAGGGTTTGCCGAATATTGAAAATATAACTTCTCTACCGCCGAAATATCATTTTTGTTTTCTTTACCGTCAATATTGTGAATTTTAACATTAACAAAATATTTTTGATCACCTTTTAATATTACGCAATCGTGCAAACAAGTATCGGGCATATCAAAATTGACTTCCGTCAACCCCAATTTATCTTTTCTAAATTTCAATTGCTGAACAATCACTTGTTCGACAATCCAACTCACCGAACGAGTGTGAGGTTTCAATCCATAAGGCAAAACAGTCTTATCGGCAATGTCAAATTTGGGGAGTAATGTAATAATTTGCGCAAAAATTGTCCGCAAAAAATCTATCTTGGCCAAAATTTTATCGGTTTCTTCCATAAATTAAATCCTTAAATTATCACGCATATAAGCCGGCAAATTTTCAATTTTTATTCTTTCCTGTTCCATCGTATCGCGGTCGCGCACGGTTACATCTCCTTTTTCTAGGGAATCAAAATCAACGGTCACGCAATAGGGCGTGCCGATTTCGTCCTGGCGGCGGTAGCGCTTGCCGATGTTGCCGCTGTCGTCGAATTCGCACATAAAACTTTCTCGCAAAGTTTCGTAGATTTCCCGCGCCTTGGCCACCAATTCGGGTTTATTCTTCAATAACGGAAATATCGCCGCTTTGATCGGCGCGAGGCGCTTATCGAATTTCATTACCACGCGGGTTTCTCCATTCACCGCCTCCTCGGTATAAGCCTTGTCCAAAAACATGAACATCAAACGGTTCAACCCTACCGAAGTTTCCATGATATGCGGAATAAATTTTTCGCCCGATACGGGATCGGCATAGCTCAAGTCCTGACCGGAAAATTTCGAATGCTGGCTCAGGTCCCAATTGCCCCGGGCATGGATGCCTTCCACTTCCTTGAAACCGCCCAGCGCCTTGAAATTGTATTCAATGTCATAAGCCTCGGACGCGTAATGCGCCAATTTTTCATGCTTGTACCAACGGATATCGGTATCGGCCATGCCGTATTCCAAATACCAATCCCAGCGGGTTTTTTTCCATTCTTCGTATTTTTCTTTCATTATTGAAGGATGGAGGAAGTACTGCATCTCCATCTGCTCGAATTCGCGCGTCCGAAAAATGAATTGCCGCGCCACAATTTCGTTGCGGAACGCCTTGCCGATTTGCGCGATCCCGAACGGCAGTTTCACGCGCGCCGTGTCAATTGTATTTTTATATTCAAGATAAATCCCGCCGCAAGTTTCCGGCCGCAAATAAACAACATTCTCTTCGCTCAACGCATCAGTGGGCGAACCGAGGTTTGATTTCACCATCAGCGAAAATCTTTTGGCTTCGGTCAAATCGGTCGAACCGCAATTGGCGCATTTCAACTTCTTTTCCGTCCGCAATTTATCCAGCTCGGCATTAAGGAATTCCAGCGGCTGCTTGTCGGCGCTCACGCCGAATTGTTCCAAAATATGGTCGGCACGCCAGCGGGATTTGCATTTCTTGCAATCCACCTGGGGATCATCAAAGCTGCCTACGTGGCCGGAAGCAACCCAGGTTGTCGGATGCATAAAAATTGCGGAATCAAGCCCCACCACATCAGAGCGCAATTGCACCATATGCCGCCACCACGCATCACGGATATTGTTTTTCAACAGAGTGCCGTAATGGCCGTAATCATAGATCGCGCCAAAACCGCCGTAAATCTCCGAAGAAGGGAAAACGAACCCGCGGCGCTTTGCCAATGAAATTATGTTTTGTAAATAATCCACGGAATTTCAATTTTCAATTTTCAATTTTCAATTTTCAAAAAATGTTCAATGAACCAATTTTCAAACGATGGATCATTAAAAATTAAATGGAAATTTGAAATTTGAAATTTGAAATTTTTATTATTGCCTTGCCTGCACCACCCCGCTTTCCGGGTTCATATCCGCATCGGAAATCGTCGCCGTATCAACTGCCGGCGTTATCGATTCAAGTGTCGTGTCGGTCCAACCGTCATCGCCTTGCGCCGTTACCTGGCCGATGATCCCCGCCTTATTGCCGGCTTGGGATGCCATTGGCACCGTGGTCACCTGGAAAGAAATATTCAACGGATTTGATATCAACCCCTGCCCGGCGGTCATATCACCAACATTCCATGTCAATTCCTGGGTCGCGCTATTATAAACCAGTTTGCCAACCTGGTCTTCGGGGAATACCTTTTCGGCGTTAAATTTTGATTCCGGCGGCAACACTGCCTTAACAATAACGCCTCTCACGTCAGAATAATAATTCTTGATCTGCCAAGTAACCGTAAAAGTTGTCGGCACGCCCACTTGCGGCGGAAAAGGTCCGGAGTTGCCGAATATCTCGTCGTTGAAATAAACTTTTTGGACCAATTCCAACTTCGAACTTATTTTAGTAATAAAATCTTCCCGCGCTGGCCCGATCATCACTTTATTATCGAGCTCGGGCTGGTTTAGGCGGCTTAAATCATCCTTGAGCTTTATCCAAAACTCTGACTTTCCTTCATCCATGGTCGCCAAATAAGCCAATTTGTTGTTTTGTTTCCAATCAAAAATGATTGAATTATCTCCCTGCTGAAAACTGCCGGTATCAGACTTGATACTGGTAAAATCGTATAAATCTCCTTCGAGTTTGTCCACCATAACCAGATTGTAAAGCTCGCTGTCGCTGATGTTGCGGTAATAAACCTCGTAATGGAGCCACTCTCCCGGTTTGGCGACATAATTGGCTTCGCCATTAATGGTCTGGCGGATGGCAACTGTGGGTTTGATGATTCTTGTGCCTTTTTCAATTTCTTTTAATGGCACATATTGGCCGTCCTTCCACATCCCGATACGTGCCCGGAAAATCTTCCCTTCACCAAGATCACCCGAAAGTTGGCCCGTAATATCAATTATCCCGGATTGGTTTTTGTTAAGCACTGGCATGCTCCATTCGTTTTTATCCAATGACTTTGGAACCGACTGCGAAAAAACATACCCGGACGGATAATCAATATTGATCCGCAAATCCGTCAACAACCAATCAACATTTGAAAGATAATTTATCTTAAAATGAAAATCCTTATTCGCTTCCACGGTGGACGAAAGATCCATTTCAAAATCAAGAGGCACCTCCCGCATCAACGTGGTTGACGTGGTAGTCGATTCATAGCGCGCGGTCAGATTCTTGGGCTGGTACGTAAGCGTGGCCTTGGCGACCTTGGCATCACCCGCCTTGCCAACAAGCCGCACTTTGAAAGAAAAACTCCTTTCTTCTCCCGGATAGATCGCACCGCCCAGTTTTTCGGAGTCAATCACTTCCTGGGTATATATTTTATTGTCTTTTATCGAAAAATCCGGAGCTTGAAACATCAACGAGGGGTTTTCCAGCCGGAACTCGCCGTTATTTTTATATCTGACCACATACTCGACCTCTTGTCCCAACTGCGCCTCTTTCGATCCGGTCATTTCTAGCTTTAGTCCCTCTTTCGAATAAATATTTTTACGCCAAAAACCGTAGCCAACCGCGCCCAGGATCAACGTGAAAATAATTAATATTTTTAAAAATTTGCTCATCAAATTTAGTTTAAAATTAAAAAATCAAAGATTAAAATTAAAGTGTAAAAATATAAAATTGCGATACCGGATATTTTTAAATTTTAAACTGTCATTTTTCCCGCTTTGCGGGATCGCGCGTAGCGGGACATTTTGATTTTGTAATTTTCAATTAGTAACCAGCGCCAAATAATTTTCCGCCAATCCCAGCAGCAATTTGTTTTGCCGCGCAGTTAACCGCATTTGGCAGCCGCGGACGATATCCGCATTAATAAAAAAATCCACTAACGCCGAATTTTCCGCATCAACCGTGAATTCCCCCGGTTTAAATTGACTTTTTTTTAGCCTCCCAAACGATGGTTTCCATCCCGATATTCCAAACAAGTGCCAGACAAAATAATGGAAAACCGCGTCGCAATTGCTGCCTATGGCGGAATTTACGGAAAACAGCGCTGAATAAAACAAATCCCAAACTCGCGCGTCTTGCTGTTGTTCTTTGACTATATCTTCGGTAAAACGGCAAATTTGGTATAAAACCGCGGATTTCCGCAAATTATTCCTTATTCCCCCCAGCGAGTTTATAATTACCGCATCGGTCAGTGTTTTGCAAGTTTTCCCCTGTATGAATTCAACCTCCAGTATTGAAACAAATTCGGTGGCCGAGCGTAATTTTGACGTAATCTTGCGAATGCTCCGTGCCGCAATTTCCACCCGTCCAAACTCTTTGGTATAGGCAATCAGCAGCTGGTCGGCCTCTCCCCGGTCAATCTTTTTGATAATAATCGCCGGCGTCCGGTAACGAATAAACATTGTTTTTTAACATTCCCAAAATATGCGAAGTGAACCGTTGGATATTGTAAAATATTATCCGGGTTTAATTTCCTTGCCAAGAGCTTCCGCAGTTTTTTCCGCCGCTTTCCGCCGCGCCCGTTCGATTATCGAATCCATATTGCTTTTTTCGACGCCCGCAAATTGCGCAGGGCCATGATTGGCGGCAGTATTGATAATCGGATTGTGGTGGTTGAACGCCGAACTGTTTCGAACAATGCCCGAAGAAGAATCTCTTTGGGTTGGTTTTTCCTCCTTTTTTGAATCTTTGGCGCTTTTTGAATCTTTGGCGTTCGCAATCGCACCTTGGCCCAGCACTTTGCCGGCTTCGCCAAAAAGCGTGTCATTCCAACGTAAATCCATATTTTTGAAAAATTAAAACAAGTTAAAAAGTTTGGCGAAAAACAAAAAATATACCAACAAATATATTAATCCCTGGCCGGAGCTTATCCTGCGGCTAAACGCCGAAACCGCCAATAAAACCGCGGCGGCGATCATGAATGGCAAACCGACAAATAAAGTCGCACCATCAATCGGCAAAGGCGCCAGCATCGCCGCCATTCCAACCACCAGGAACAAATTAAGCGCCGTCGAAGCAAAAATATTGCCCAACACCAATTCGTGCTGTTTTTTGCGGATGACCGCCAGATTCCCCGAAAGTTCGGGCAAGGCCGCGCCAAATCCCAAAACAAACATTGCCATTACGGTTGCCGATACCAAAAGGATATCGGAAACATTCACCAGAGAATCCACCGCGAAGTGAGACGCGAAAATCAAAACCAACGCGCCTCCCGCGATCATCAACGATATTTTCCATAAAGAATATTTCTCCCCTCCGGCCTCCAAACTTCTTTCGATGCGGGCGCCGACAAATTCCATCAATTTCGCTCCGCCATTCTTGATTGCCTGGGGAGTGATAATCCCATGGGGAGTCAATGCCCGCCGCGATGCCGTCAGCATGCATATCGCATAGACAAAAAAAGCTCCCAGCATCAACAGTCCTTCGTAAAAAACAATCTGCCCGTCCCGGGCAATAAAATAAAACAGCGCGATACCTGCGGCAAAGAAAGGAAGATCGTCATCGAAATAATCGTTTTTTACCGTTATTTTTTTCGCCGCCAGCGCGCTCGCCCCGATCACCATCAAAATATTCGCCAGCGAAGAGCCAATAATGATTGCAACCGCCAACTCCGGCCGATCCTGCAAAACCGCGGCCGTTGCAACCGCCAACTCCGGCAAAGCCGCGGCAACCGCCGCCACCGCAAAATCCGATTCCGTATCGCCGCCCACAACCCTTTGCGCTGCCAAAGAAATCCAATTTGCCGCTTTAACCAAAGCGGCAACAGAAATGATGAATATTAAAGACCAAATAATGAGTTCCACTTTATTTTTAAATTATTTATTAATATAACTAGCGGTTAGTTTGATAAATTTAATTTAGATATTTATCCGGCCAAAACCAAATTTTTTGCCAAAATTTCTTTTGCTTGTTTTTTGCCGATTTTTTCGCCCGCTCCGATTATTTCCAAATAAAGAAAATTGCCGCTTTTATCAACATCCAAATTAACTTCGGGCGCGATTTCAATTGTTTTGGCGACCTTGCCTTTTTTAATGATGATCGACAAGGCGTCAGCCTCGGAATCGTAATTTATTTTCATAATAATTATAGTTAATCAATTCCGCCGACCCAATATTGAGTTATAACGATAATGTCGTTTGCTTCCTTTTTATATACCACTTTCAAATAAAGTTTGCTGAATTTTTTGAAACAAATCTCGCGCCCAGAACGGGAAGCTAAAACTCGATCAGGGCTTGTCAGCGTCTCAATGACTAAATTCTTGGATATGTCGCGATGCTTCAGTTTTGACAAAGAATGATTGGTGAAAATTATCACAATAGATATTTATTTATCTTGCTTGATAAGCTTCGCCGCATCTTAACCGTCTCAATCTTAAACATTTTTACTTCAAATACCACATCTTGCGCTACCTTTTCATTTTAGCATTTCCAAAAACAAAAACAAAGCAAAATTTAATCAAATTAATTTGATATTTCTACAAAAATCATTTCTTTATCAGAATGCATCTTTTTCGTAATTTTCCATTATTCTATTTCTTAATGCCTAACCACAAGGGCTGTTTATCAATCACGACATCGATCTGCGCCGCGGTTTTGGCCGGTTTGCTGAATTCCAAACGCACCGCCTTGGTTTCTTTAACCAACATATCTTTGTTTTTTTCAATTACCACTCTCATTTCCCCATCAGCAACCGCATAAATAATAATTTTGTCGGTGGGTATGAATTTGGCGGTTTTGCGCAATTCTTGAATTTGGCGCATTATTTCGCGGACATTACCCTCCTCTTTTAATTCGGGAGTTATTTCCCAATCAATTTCAATTTGGGTTTTTAGCTCCGGATTGAATTCAATTGTTTTCACGTTCACTTCACCGACCAGCAGGTCACGCAACTCGTTGCTTAGCTCTTGCTTACCGGAAACGGTCATCTTCGCCAGCGGCTGGCGCACCTTTACCGCGTGTTTGGCGCGTTCGGCCAATACTAATGCGGTCAATTCTCGGACGCGGCTCATTCCCTCGGCTAAATTTTTATCGGAAGCCCTTTTGGAAACAGTAGGCCATGCCTCCAAATGTACCGATTTCGCTTTGGCGAAATCAAGGCCGCATAAACCTTGGTAAACTTCTTCGCTCAAAAACGGAACGAACGGCGCACTGATCTTGGCCAAATTGGCCAAAACATAAGCAAATACTTTAGCCGCCTGGTTAAGTTCCGCCAGATTCTTGGGCTGCTGCAGGCGGCGGCGGGAACGCCGCACATACCACAACGATAAATCATTGATGGTGAACGATTCGATCGCGCGCGCCGCGGCGGCGATGTCGTATTTTTCCAAACGCTCGGTCACCAAAACAATGGTTTCATCCAATCGCGCGACAATCCAGCGGTCAAGCACATTCACCGGCGCGATCGTGGCCGGCGCCTTGATTTTGGGCGCATAAGTTTTCAAAAACACATAACAATTCCAAAAGGTCATCAAATATTTTTTCAATGCCAAATCCAAATCTTTTTCCGCGTACAATTTGGGATCACCCGGATCATTGACCGTGTAAAAATACCAGCGCACTGCATCTGCGCCGTATTTTCCAATCATGTCCCAGGGATTAACCACATTCCCCTTTGATTTTGACATTTTTTCGCCGTTTTCATCCAAAACATGCCCCAGCGAAACCACGTTCTTATAGGACGCGCCAAAACCGAGAACCGTCGAAACCGAAAGCAAAGTGTAAAACCAGCCGCGCGTCTGGTCGATCGCTTCGGAAATAAAATCCGCCGGAAACAACTTCGGAGGAACAAGCTTTGTTTTAATGGGCGGAGCTTCAAGCGACGTCCTGAGCGAAGCGAAGGACCAATGGACTTGCGCGAACGGCATTGCTCCGGAATCAAGCCAGCAATCAAGCACTTCCGGAACGCGTTTCATCGCGTGACCGCACTTTGAGCAAAGCGGCATCACCGCGTCAATGAACGGGCGGTGGAGATCGATTTCCATCTCGTCGTTAAACGGGATATTTTTGAAATCAACTGAGCGGACTTTTCCCGTCTCGATCTTTTTTATTTTTCCGGAATACCGGTCTTCGACAATGTCCGCCAAAGCCATGCCTTTCAATGTCCATTCCAAAAAAGTAAGCGGCATTTCGTGCGAAACGAT
>JBAYLX010000039.1:0-9322 GCA_041663885.1 Minisyncoccota bacterium
CGTGTTCGCCATTTCGCGGTTTGTGGTGAATTCATCGTTTGGCCGCGTGCTCAAAGCCATCCGTGAAGATGAAGAAGCGGCCCAGGTTTTTGGCTATAACACTGTGTTTTTCAAACTATCGGTTTTTATGATCAGTGCTTCAATGGCCGGCGCGGGCGGCGCGCTGTTCGCCAGCTATTACACTTTCATCGATCCAACGAGTTTCAAGATGATGCAATCGATTTTTGTTTTGGCAATTATAATTTTAGGCGGCTTGGCGACTTTGAACGGCGCGCTTATCGGGTCGGTGTTTCTGATAATTTTTCCGGAAGCGTTGCGTTTTGTTGGGTTTCCCAATGATATTGCGGCGCAAATGCAGCAGCTGACCTACGGGATTATCCTGGTTTTACTGATGCTTTTCAGGCCGCAGGGGATTATCGGAAAATATAAAATGTAAAACTAATATTATGGCAATCCTTGAAATAGACAATTTGTCAAAAAGTTTTGGCGGTGTCCGTTCGGTTGACAGTTTGTCGTTAAGAATCACGAAAGGCACGATCACCGGTATCATCGGGCCCAACGGAACCGGGAAAACCACGCTGATGAATTTAATTAGCGGAACGCTTTCCGCGGAAACCGGAACGATCATGGTTGACGGCAAAATAGTGAGCAATCAAAAACCCTGGATGATTGCGGGTGCGGGTGTGGTCCGGACATTCCAAATAACTAGATTGTTCGAGCAAATGACGGTTTTGGACAATGTTTTGACGGTAATGACGCAAAAAAATGTTTTTGCTTCGCTTTTTGATAAAAAAAAGTCGCACTATCTTGAAAGGGCGAAAAATGCCTTGGCGCGCGTGGGCCTTTTGGAAAAGGATAATCAGCTGGCCGCCAATCTTTCCTATGGCCAGCGCCGGCTTTTGGAAATCGCGCGTGTCGTTGCTAGCGATGCGCAAATTATTTTGCTGGATGAGCCGTTTTCGGGGCTGTATCCGGCAATGGCGCAAACCGTGGCCGGGATTTTGAAAGATTTAAAAAGCCAGGGCAAAACCATTATTTTTATTGAACACAATATCGAGTTGGCGCGCGAACTGTGTGACTACTTGTTTGTTATGCCCGGGAATCAGTTGTTGCCGGTTAGCGAAGCACATTTGGTGTCTTGAATTCATCAATTAAAAAAATGGAAAAAGAAACATTGCTAAAAATCGAGAAACTTTTCGCGCATTACGGTAAGAATCGGGTTTTGGAAGGGGTTGACATTGCCGTCGGTAAAGGCGAAATCGCGGCACTTACGGGGCCCAATGGTTCGGGAAAGTCCACGCTACTAAAAGCAATATTCGGCTTGATCCCGATTCAATCCGGCCGGGTTTTTTGGCAGGGAAAGCCAATAATCCCTCAAACAATGTTGATGGTGGATGCGGGGATCGCGTTTGTGCCGCAAGGCCGCCGCGTTTTTCCGCATCTGACGGTTGAGGAAAATCTGGAGATGGGCGGTTTCACATTGCAAAACAAGCGCGAATTGGAAGCCCGCAAAAAAGAAGCCATGGAAATTTTTCCGGTGTTGTCCGCGAAAAGAAAAGCCAAGGCGGGGACGCTTTCCGGCGGGGAACAGCAAATGGCGGCCTTGGCGCGCGGACTGATGACGCATCCCAAGCTTTTGCTGCTTGATGAACCGACGCTTGGCCTTGCTTCTGATTTGGTTGATGAAGTTTTTGCGTGGATCCAGAAAATAAACCATATTTACGAGACCGCGTTTATCGTTGTCGAGCACAACACCGCTTCATTGCTGGCGATCGCGCATCAAGTTTTTATGATCGATAAGGGAGAATTGGCGGTTTGCGGCAATCACCTAATTTAAATTCACATCAAAGGATCTGTTGTCGAATTGGCTTCAACTGCAATTTCCAACTTTCGGCTGTGCCAAATTCGTCAATCGTCGACATACTTTAAGCCAAGTATGCCTCCTCTTTCCTTATTTGGCTCGCTCGAAATCTGAAAATTTCGTTCTGAAGCCAATTCGACAACAGATCCTAAAGGTCGGCGCGCGTAAAAAGCGCGTGAATTGTAAAATGTTTCCGAAAAAAAATCAAATAAAAAAACAAATAAACAAATGAACAAACAAACCAAAATAGTTACAGTTATTGCATTAATACTGATCGCAGTCGGGATGGCATGGTACGGTTTGAGCCAAAAGCAAGTTCAACCGGCGCAACAGGCCAGCGAGCCGATCAAGATCGGCCAAATTACTTGTTTGACCGGCGAGAACGCTTGGTATGGCGATATAGAAAAACAAGGAGCTGATCTGGCGTTGGAAGAATTGAACGCAAAGGGCGGTATCAATGGCCGTCAGGTAGTGATCGTGCGGGAAGACGATAAAGCTGATCCGGCCTTGAGCGTAACTGGTCTTAATAAACTGATAAGCGTGGATAAGGTCCAGGCAGTTATGGGTATGACTAGTTCCGGGGGCACAATGGCGGCGTCACCGGTCGCCGAAAAGAATAAGGTTGTACTGATCAGCTCGCTCGCCGGCTCGATGAAAATTTCCAATGCCGGAGACTATATCTTTCGGATTTTCGCAACTACGGCCCAGGAAGCGGAAAAACTGCTTCAATTGGCTAAAGAGCTTGGGAAAACAGATGCCGCGATCATTTATGTTAACAATGATTTCGGATCCGATTTGGCGAGTTACATCAAAGAAAAATCCGTAAAGACGGGTGTCAATATTCTCGCATCGGAAAGCTATTTGACAGATGCCACGGATTTTAGGACACAATTAGCGAAAATTGCCGCAACAAAACCAAGTGTTATTTTCTTATTGGGTTACCCCAAGGATATGGGTTTGGTGTTAAAGCAAGCGGGCGAAATGGGGATAAAATCCCAATTCATGGCATCGGACTCATTTGACGATCCAACAGTAATTGCGACTGCCGGAAAGGCTTCGGAAGGTACGATCTATGTTGTTTCCGATGATCAGACTTCGCCGGCATTCAAAGCGGCATTCAAGGCGAAATACGGTAAGGATTCGAGTATCTATAATGCAATGAATTACGATGCATTCAATTTGCTGGCACTGGCAATCCAGAGGGGTGGTAACGACGGCACGGCGATAAAAAATGAATTGTATAAAATCCGCGATTATGCCGGCACGTCGGGGGTCATTACGATCGATAGCAATGGTGACGCGATTAACCGTTCCTTGACGTTTAAAATCATCAAAGATGGCAAGGCCGTACCGTACCAGCAGTAGAATTCGGTAACCACTTACTTGGGATTTGTATTTCGGGGTCTATCCCCTGTGTAATCGCAGGGGTTAGACCCCTTCAATAGCATTTATGAATTCAAACTCTATTGCCGGGGTCAAACCCTCGCTCCGCTAACGCTTCACGGGGGAATGACCCCAAATACAAGAATCGCTACTCAGTGAGGGGTTACTTACGTCAGCAAACTCTCTGATGACGATATCAAGAAAATGGGTCTTGACTATATCAATATAATGCACGAACCATTCGAGATTCCTGCAGAGCACCGCGAAGAACACCAAAGCCGGTGGTGGCATGGAATATTCGAGCTTCACAGCTACGATCATTCCCTTGCCCTTAGGGGAAAATATGATGAACATTGGTCAAGGAGCCACGGATTCACATTCGTGATGCAAGACCAAAGAATCCAAACATCAGAGAAAGCGCATACAAAATTGGGTAAGAAAAAAGTACGAGACGCTGAGATTGCGCTGGAAAAGGCAATAGAGCCCATAATCAAGGACGCGCCGACAAATTTAGGAAGCGCAAAGAAATTGATTAGAATTGCTCTTCAAGTAGCTTGTGATACAGAGAGGATTAGTCTTACCGACGATTCCTCGGGATTGTACCCCGAAACAATGGGGCTGGTGCGCCACTATCTCAAAGGAGAGAATGTCGTCAAGGATATCAAATCCAAGATGGCATTATATCGCTGGCATATGGCGTTCACAATGTCTGGGAAGCATAGCCGATGCGACGAATTGACACATAAAATGTTCGGCAACTTAGCATTTGCGGCACAAACTACGCCGCAGATAATTTGCGAAGAGAACATGGGAAATGCCAATCAAGCGAAGGCCAAGTTCTTTACAGATAATTCTGAACTAGCTAAGCCATTGGACTATGAGTTGCCCAAGGGAATGCTGCCGCAAATGGTAGGGCTATTGAAGGAAAACATCTGTAGTATCGCCCCGGAAATGATCGCTATGAGTTGCGAAGACAACAAGGGTGTACTGCTGGAAAAACTCGTTGAGAGCGTCCAGGGTATGGCAACTGCAGTAGATGCAGTAGACCAAAGTGTATTGAATAGCGTGAACGAACAGGAAAGTGAAGATGACCGAAAAAAAAGAGAAATCTTGGCAAAGAATGGCATTGTAGAACAAGATGGGATATTCTATTTCGATATCGTATCGGACGGCACATCAGGCGAAGAATGGATTACCCGCCTCAATGAGAAAGGGTTTACATTCAACATACATGGTGAGAGGTTGATGCGATCAAGGGATTTTCACCCAACCAAAGGCGTGAAAAGGAAGATCGCTATCTTAAAGAATTGGCAATTCAGCTATAATTCAGCTGATAAAACATTCCAATTCAAAGTTAGCGGTGGCGACAAGAAATTCGTTTCTCCCGATGCCGAGATTGCCCCAATTATTCGGGAAAAGCTCCCAAGGGAAGTAATACATGCTATGGGAATCGATTCAATCGCAATAATGCATCCAATGGAATATCCTCACGGTCATGGTTATAATGGGGAATTCCTTTTCCCATGTCTTCAGGAATGGACCGATATGGATTTCGACACCCGTTCCCGCGCATATACATATACAGAAAGAGACACCATGCATGCATATAACCACGGCGCGCTTGCATTCGACCGCGATGATATTGGATATGCATTCGAAGTGGCAGGGAGTAGCAGAATTAAAAAGCTTTACCAGGCCTTGAAAATTAATTAATTTAGTAATGCGTTTCGATCTCTGAGATTCTATGAAATTCAGTTTTGGATGATGGATTGAGGATCAGTGATGAAGATTGAGACGCGCTCATTCCAGTTTGATGGAAATGGGCTTGTTTTTTTATACAGACCTATGCAAAGGCAATATTGCTAAAATTAGCGGTCGCTAATTTTTGCAAACATTGGGGGCTTGATTTTTTTGGGGGGTTTGTGGGAATTGGAATGGTTGGTATAATGAAATAGATAATAATTCAGCGGATTGAATAATATAAATTTTATGAAATACATTATTGGCAATTGGAAGTGCAACCCGGAGACGGTGGCGGAGGCGAAGAAGATTTTGAACGGGTACGCGAAAGGAATCAAGAAAAACGCGAAGGTGAAGGCGGTGGTTTGCCCGCCTTTTTGTTATCTTGGCTTGGCTAAGGAGATGTTGAAGGGCGCGGCGGCGCTCGGCGGCCAGGATTGCCATTGGGAAGCGAAGGGCGCGTTCACGGGCGAAGTTTCCGCGCCACAATTGGCGGGAATGGGGTGCGGCTATGTGATCATCGGGCACTCGGAGCGGCGCCAGAAATTCGGCGAAACCGATGAAATGATCAATAAAAAAGTGAAGGCCGCACTGGCCGCGGGTTTGGCGCCGATCTTTTGCTGTGGCGAGACCCGCGAAGAACGCATTGACGGCAAGATCACGGATATCGCGGAAATCCAGATCAAGGAAGGGCTGAAAGACATTGATTTGGATACGGCACCGGTGATAATCGCCTATGAACCGGTGTGGGCGATCGGCACGGGGACGGCATGCAGTCCCGAGGAGGCGCAAGTTGTGCATCAATTCATAATCAATATTACCAACGAAAAAATTCCCTTGCTTTACGGCGGTTCGGTAGACAGCAAGAATGCCGTGTCCTACCTTCAGAACGCTGGTTACAGTGGTTTGCTGGTGGGCGGCGCTTCGCTTGATCCCAAGGAATTCGCGGGCATCGTTGAAGCGGTTAAAATAATTTAATTCAAGTATCAGTATTTTTCGTTTTGTATTTCGGGGCTTGCCCCGCAGTAAGGTTTGATGTTGCATCCCGCGCATTAGCGCACCAAACCTTTACTGCGGGGTTTAACTGGTGATTTTTTTTTGCTACAATAAAATAGTCAATCGTAATAATAAATTTGCAAATTTCAAATTATGCTCAAAAAAGTAATCGATATCATTCCGCCGAAAAATCCGTTGACCGAACACAACGGGGAAGAATCTTTTTTGAAATATAATGACGGTGCGCCGCAGGATGAAGTGCTACGGGCCGAACCGGAGTCGCAGCCGGTTATCGAAACCAAGCCGCGGATGACTTTTGTGGCGAACAAAGAAACCGCCGGGAAGAAAAGGCTCGGGTTTGGCGAGGCTGAAAATAAAAGCTGGGTGAAGGGGCTGGTTTTAAAATTGGCCTTGGCGGCGGGTGTGGTTTTGGCGGCGATGTATGGCTTTGATTTGAAATTTGCCAACGCAGTGGTAAAGATTTGGCCCGAAACTTCTGATTTGCGCAAAGAGGTCAACGTGGCGGTGGATCCGGGAGTGCAATCGATCGACCAGGAGAAAAAATCGATTCCTGGGCTGTCGATGTCGGTGGAAGATACCGTTAAAGGTGAGTTTCCGGCAACGGGCCAGAAAAATATCCAGGGGAAAGCCCAGGGAACAGTCAAGCTTTTCAACAATTATTCGACGACGCAGCGGCTGGTTAAGGGAACGCGCTTGCAGGCTCCTTTGGAAAAATTCCAGCCGGCTCTGGCCAAGGACGAGACGCCATGGTACCGGACTGCTGAAGATGTGGTTTTGGGCTCCAAATCGTCTGCGACCGTTAAGGTGATTGCCGATGGCAGCGGAGAAAAATACAATATCGAATCGTCGGTCTTTTCGGTTCCCGGGTTGGTGGGGACGGCTCAATATACCTTTGTTTACGGCCAGTCGTTTGAAAAATTCCAAGGCGGAACGCAGGGGAACGCGCCGGAAGTGAAAAAGGAAGATATGGAGAACGCGAAAAAAGGGATGGTTGATCTGGCCAAAGAGCAGATCAAAAAAACGCTGGAAGCTAAAGTCAAACAGCAAGGGCTGGAGATCGTTGATGCCAGCGTGATAAAATTTGAATTTGGAGAAGCGGTTATCACTGCCAAAGCCGGGGACAGCATTCCCAAGATTGCGGTCCAGATGAACGCCAAAGCCAGCACGGTTGCGTACAAAAAGTCTGATTTTGAAACTTTGGGAAGGGATATGATCGATCAAGCTGTTGCCGCCGGAAGCATTGTCGATGAAAAAAGCCTGTCGATAAAATCATCTTATGCCGGGATCGATCCCGCGAGCGGGAAGCCGGCGCTGGCCCTGGTCGCCCAGATAACGGCGTATTCCGGAATGTCTGAAGACGATTTAAAGAAGGGGTTGTCGGAAAAAAGCATTAATGAAGCCCGGATGTTTCTTATGAACCAGCCCGGGATGAAAAATGCCCAGATTCAATTGACGCCGCCCTGGCGTTTCAATATCCCGCGCGATCTTGATCGGATCCAAGTCCAGACGATAATGGAGTAGGGCCTTGAGGCGCGGATTCCGGCAGGGTTGACTTTAGGCGGATCATCTGATATACTTATAAATTGTTTCAATGGAAAATCCAAAAACACAAAGATTTCAAGGGCAGGTCATCGAATCGCTTCCGGATGCGAAGTTCCGCGTCAAACTTTCCGATGGGCGGGAAGTGCTTGGGCATTTGGCCGGTAAATTGCGGATGTTCCGCATCAAGATTCTGATCGGTGATACGGTTACCGTGGAAATGAGCCCATACGATGTCGCGCGTGGAAGGATAGTCTATCGCGGCCGGGCGGAGAGGCAGTAAATATTTGATTATAAATTTATCACATGAAAGTAAGAGCATCGGTTAAAAAAATTTGCAAGAGTTGTCAGATAGTCAAAAGAGACAAACGGGTTTACGTTATTTGCAAAAAAAATCCAAAACACAAGCAACGCCAAGGCTAACAAAGTGTAAAGCTAAAAGCGAAAAACTCAAAACAAAAATACTAAAAGGGTTGAGCAGTGATTTTGTTTTGCGTTTTGCGCTTTAAGTTTTTAGTTAATCAATATGCCACGTATAATCGGGGTAAACATACCGGACAATAAGCAAATAGGGATCGCGTTAGGATACATTTACGGCATCGGGAGATCGTCGGCGAAAGTTGTGCTTAAAGAAGCGCAGATCGAGCCAACGGTCAAAGCCAAGGATTTGTCGCCCGAGCAGATGAAAATGATCGAAGAGATTGTCAAGAAGAATTACCGCGTCGAAGGCGATTTGAAGCGCGACGTTATGATGAACATAAAGCGATTGAAAGACATTATCGCCTGGAGGGGGATGAGGCATTCGCGGAACCTTCCGGTGCGGGGGCAAAGGACTCGGACAAATACCCGGACTGTACGCGGCAATGTGCGAAAAACAGTTGGTTCGGGCCGCAAACCGGCAGCCTCGCCAACATAAAAGAAGTTAAAAATTAAAAAATCAAAGATCAAAATAAAGGAAATTTATAATACTGTTAAATTTTTTAAAAAATTTAACACCAAAATTTTAAATTTTGATATTTAAATTTTGAATTAATACGATGGGAAAGAAGCATGTAGCTACACAAAATAAGGAAGAACTGCTCAAAGAAGGAGCGGCCGTTGAAGCAAAAGTGAAAAAAGAATTCACGGTCAAGAATATTCCTTCGCGTTCGCGGCAAGGCAAGGTTTATATTTCCTCGTCCTATAATAATACGATTATTTCGCTGTCTGACGACGGGGGAAACATTTTATGCTGGAAATCTTCGGGCAGCATCGGTTTCAAAGGCACCAAAAAGGGAACGCCTTTCGCGGCATCGAAAGTGGCCGAAGCGGTTGCCGAGATCGTTAAAAAGATGGCGATCGAAAAGGTGCAAGTCATGGTGAAGGGCATTGGTTCGGGCCGGGATTCAGCGGTCAGGTCTCTGGCGGCGAGGGGAATTGATATTGTTTCAATAAAAGACATTACGCCGATACCGCATAACGGCTGCCGGCCGAGAAAAACCCGAAGGGTCTAATCAATATATTTTTAAGCAATCAAATGGACACAAATATAAAATGCAAAATATGCCGGAGGGCGGGAGCCAAGCTTTTGCTCAAAGGAAGCCGTTGCTACGGCCAGAAATGCGCGATGGTGCGCCGTCCGACTGCTCCCGGAAAAAAGGGAAAGCGGCGGGCGCGTTCATTGTCTGAATATGGCCGTGAATTGCGCGAAAAGCAGCGCATGCGGGCATGGTATAATCTGCGCGAGCAGCAATTCAAGAATTACGTCAAGGCGATTCTTGCCAAAAAGAGTAGTTCCGAGGA
>JBAYLX010000040.1:0-9207 GCA_041663885.1 Minisyncoccota bacterium
ATTTCTTTTTTGAAATATTCGGCGAATTGTTCTTTCGTTTCCGGAATCGTCGCCGCCCCTCCGGACAGTATTATTTTGACCACTTCCGAATTCGTCTGGCGCTGATAATCATCCAGCATTATTTCGATTTCCTTGAAAACCGGAATCAATGCATCGTGCAATGCCGCTTTGACCTTTCCCTTGATTTCCGGATCAACCATTGGAACCAGTCTCAATCCGTATGTCTCTCTAATATCTGCCGCCAGATCGTCTTTGATCGGCAAACGCTTCAATAATTCTTCGGTCATATAATCCGCGCCCCGGTCAAAACTGTGGGAATACCTCAACACCTGTTTTTCAACCAAGCTGCAAACCGTGCTCTGGATGCCGATATCAATAAGGCAAATCGGCAAACTGTTATCCTTGGGAACAAGTGCCTTCACCAGCCCGAACATTTCCGCTTCCATCAGAGACACCTCAAGCTTGGCCTTCGCCGCGATCTCCTTATATTGGTTGATTATTTCATTCGGTATCGCCGCCATAGTGATATCGATCTTTTCGGATTTCCCCAAGCCGCCGCCAACCAATTGCCAATCGATAGTCACGCTGTCAATCGGCAAAGGAATGTGCTGGCGCGCTTCAAAAAGCACAGCTTCGGGAAGTTCCTTGTCAGTCATTGCCGGCAAACTGAAGGTTGTAAAAAAAGTGGAAAAATCCGGGATCGATAACGCGCACTGATGGGTTTTTATTTTCGCCTGAGATAATACTATCCGTATCATTTCCGCCAAATCATCGGTTGAATATACCGCGGCTGCTTTCTTCAATAACTTAGGCGTATCGGTTTCAATCTTATCGATATTTATCTGGCCGTAATTCGCCAAAACAAAATTCCGGCTATCCCCTCCAAGCTCAACGATCCTGATCGAAGAAGTGCCGATATCAATGCCTAGAAATTTTTTCGCGAACAGTTTTGGCAACACGAGGAGAATGTCAAAGCTCAAATTTCAAATGCCAAATCAATATCAAAACTCAAATTTCAAAATTTTTTTAATTCTGAATATTTTGGTTTCGAACTTGATTTGGCATTTGAACTTTGGATTTTGAACTTTTATTATTATAATTATATCATACCCGTAAATAAAACAAACAACAACTTGTGGAAAAACTTCGCCGCCGGCACTAAAGAATTGTTTTTCCCGAAACGCTGCTTTTTTTGCAAAAAATACGGCGCGCTTATTTGCAACGATTGCAAAAGTTTGCTGGATATTTGCCCGGTCCACCGGCCCGACCGCGATAAAAAATTTTTAACCGATATTTATTCCGCTTGTTCATTCGAAAATAAATTCGTAAAAAAACTGATCCACAGCTTTAAATACGAACCGCTTTGCCGCGACCTGGGCGTTCCCTTATCAGAACTGATCGTTAATCATTTTTCGTTAGCCGAACAACACCCAAACAAGATCGATTCCGTAATCATTGCAGTACCGCTGGCAAAAAAACGCCTCCGCTGGCGCGGATTCAACCAAGCCGAAATCATCGCCAAACGCCTTGGCGGCGGATGGCAAATCCCGATCGCAATAGATTGCCTGGCGCGAACCAAAGACACTGACCCCCAAGCCGAGCTGTCTCAATTCCAACGCCGAGAAAACACAAAAGGGGCATTTGCCTGCGTGAACAATGCCCCCTTTAAAAACAAATTTGTTTATTTGATCGACGACGTGGTTACCACCGGCGCAACAATGGAAGAATGCGCCCGCGTCCTATTGGCAAGCGGCGCCCGCCAAGTAACCGGCATCAGCATCGCCCGCACCGAGCATCCTTAGGAGCGAGCTTTATGTCCGCCCGTACCCGCGCTTGAATTCTCTCAACTTCCAATATTTCCTTCTTACGTTCCACTCCGCGGTTATAACCTCCGATCCCGCCATCGGATCGGACAACCCGATAGCAAGGAATAGCAGGATCATAATTCGCATGCAAAATATTTCCCACCGCCCGATAGGCCATCGGCCTGCCCGCCAACTCCGCCACCTGTTTGTAGGACATCGTCCCACCATTTGGTATCTTTTTCACCGCCGCCAAAACTTTTTCCCTAAAAGTCATAGTAAAAAAACAATCAAGTTTATTATAAATAATTAATGTTGATTTCCGGATCAACCGGAATTTTTTTTGAATATTGCAATAAATATTTTTTACCCAGTTCTTCGATAATTTTCGAGTTGTGCAAGGTCGCACCTTGCACGGCTTTGCCGAAATTACGCGCCAAGACTGTGGAGCCGGGAAAGTTTTTGGGTTCAAAAATGTAATCTTTGGTTTTAGCCAGCTTTTTTAATGCCGCACAATCATCTTGGTCGCGCGCGACTGCGAAGAGCATATCCTCTTCCCAAATCGGCCGGCAATGACGCAATAATTGCGCGTCTGATCCATCAAAATTTGGGCATTTTGTCATCAGCTGTCCCAGCCTCTGGCCGTATTCCTTTTCGGTCAGGATACAGCCGCCGCCCGGCTGCGGAACGTATTTGATATTGAATTTTTCCGCCAGCTCCATCTGGACTTTGCGCGACCGGCCGGAAATTCCATAAAGCTGATTTCTATCGATCAATCCTTTGGTTTCGGCAATAGTAGGCGGCAAAAGAAGGGCAGACAGCGGCCGCAAAAGAAAACCAGCCAAGCCGCTCTCTTTTTCAATGATATCCAGCGACAGTTTGTTTTGCGACATCGGCCGCTCGCCCAGCACCTCGCCGGTGGCGACAAAATCAAAACCTTGAGAGTTCATGATCGCCTTGGCGGTTTTCAGCATCAGCAAGTGGCAATCGATGCACGGATTCACCGCGCCGCCATATCCGTAGCGAGGATGTTTCACGATTTCCAAATGCGGAACCGAAATATCTTCAACGCGCAATTCCATCCCCAGCGCCCGCGCCGATTTTTGCGCCGCAATTTCCGAAAAAAAATAACTCTTAAAACAAATAAGAGTGGTTTTCATTCCTTGGAATTCCAGAATTTTTCCCGCCAGCATCGAATCCAGCCCGCCCGACATTAAAACCAGTGCTCGAACTTTTTTTTCATTTTTTTTCATGACCACAAAAGGATTGCTTGTTTTTGCATTATTTAATGTAAAGATGAAAGATCAAAATTAAAAATGACAAACTAAAATGTCAAAATTGCGGAATACAGACATTTTGCAATTTTACATTGTCATTTTGATTTTTGATTTTTACATTTTTAATTTTTCTAAATGCTCATCAGCCTCTTCCAAAACCTGCTTGGCATTGTCAAATGACAGCGCCGCGTAAGCCTGCTCATATGGCAGCCAGGCGAAATCATTGTGTTCATCCGAAAGAACAATCTCTTTTGTTGACGCTTCCGCCAACCGGAAACTAACTGATTTGAATATTTTTTTGCCCTCGTGGATGAAAAAATACTCCATTGTTTGGGAAAACCCTTCAACAAATTCCAGGCCGCGCAAACCGGTCTCCTCCTCCGCTTCGCGCACGATCGTTTCCAGTTCGCTTTCACCCGCCTCGATATGGCCTTTGACGAAATCCCAATAATCAACTCCCGCGCGATGACAAATCGCCGGATAACGCAAAAGCAGATAATAAATATTACCGCCCTCCTTTCTAAAAACCACTACTCCGGCAGAAACTTCTTTTGGCATATTTGGCTGTTTTTCTTATATACCACCTTTCACCGCGTGTAAATAGGCTGTGTTTTTTTCCGCAAACAATGCGCGGCAATATGTCGCGCATCGTAAATTTTTCCGCGAATCAAATCGTCGTCGGTCATTCCTGCGGCGCGGGCGCGGGTGCCGAATTTTCTCCAGATACAATAATTTCAAGCGATTCCTTAGTCTTTTCGCTCATATCTTCAAAAACAATTTCCGCGGGTATGTTAAACTTTTCATTATTAGCCGTCCACGGAGAGCAATCAAGTTTCAATTTAACATCCAGCCCAAACCCTTGCGTTGATTGCACGGCAACCGGTATTTCTTTTGTAATTGTCGCAATATTGATCTTGCTGCCCTTATTGACAGAATCTTGTAATGGCCAAATATATTGGTAGCCGTCTGCGGTTATTATATTTTCAGAATATTTTTTTTCCGCGGAAGTTATTTTGCTGATTGATCTAACGCGGTTATCGGCAACAAATATTGTCACTTCTTGATTTAACCCTGCGGATTCTTCTGTTATTAACGCAGTGCATGTTACAGGGTTTCCTGCTGCAATAAGATCATTTATGCTGATATTAGTATTGGTTTTGGCTCCCGTTGTTTCAGGGGAGGGTGGATATATATCTGCCTTTAAAGCATTATTATTTTTTGACGAAATATTATCATTTTGGTTTTTCAAGGCAAAATACCCACAAACAACAACCAACGCCGCCAATATGCCGATTAAAATATTTTTTTTATCCATAACAAAAATAATTACTGTTCCACGCAATACAACGCCCGGCTGTTATTGTTGACACAATTTTCTAACGAGCCGCAATCCGTTAACGTCGTCTCGTGACTGGTCGGACAGTTATTAACCAAATTTCCGGCGTGAGCCCAGCTGACATCGATACTGCCGACATTCCCGTACCAAAAATCAGCTTTTCGATACGTTGTTGCCCAGTGGGAATAGCCATTCGATTGCCAGGTTGTTTTTAACAAACATGGTCCCGATTGCGGCGTTGTCACCACCCAGCAATTGTAGAAAAAACAACCCCACCAAAAATCAAGTTTTTTATAGCTGCCCCCCGCGGTCGGTTCAAAATTTGTCCATACGTAAGTACCGCTGGCATCATTTCCGAATTGGTTGTATTTTATTTGCGCTTTCAAATAATTCGTACCTTCCAAAGTGAAAAAATCACTTGCCCCGCCCGCAACCACATTTTTCGTCCATGTACCATTGGTATGATTCCAGTTCACAAAACTCGTTGCGGTATTGGAGAGCACACTGCTCGGTTCCCGGCCGCCAAGATATGCCAAAGCTTTATAGGTCGCGCCGCCGGCATTCATCCCCGAAGCCGCGGCCGCACTTTGGCAGAGAGCATCCGCCGCGCCATCATTGGGGATACTGCTTCCCGGATAAGCATTACTGGTGACAAAAATGCGTTTTTCGCCCGCCGGAGAAATTGGAGGAGTTCCCCCGCCGGTACAATCGATAACTATTTCGTTGGTCGCGTTTTTTTTAATACCCACCATCCATTGACCCGCAGGACAAGATTGGGGGGTATTGATTGTCGTGCCCGTCGTTGGCCAGGCAGTGCGGCAATCCGCGCCGATGCAAAGGCCGGTTTGACCCCTGACATATCCCGCGACATCCAGTTTTTGCGAGGGAGCTGCCGTTCCCACCCCGACATTACCGGCAAAATAATTGTTTCCGCCGGTTCCGTCCGCGTAGATCGTTCCGCCCAATACCTGGAATTGCTTTCCCGAAGCCAAAGTGTGTATTCTCGCATTACCTTGATAGTTGTCGATTTGGAAAGTTCCGTAACTTCCGGATCCGGCCAGTTGCAATTCGCCGCCTTCGTTGGCGCCATCCTGCGAGTCAACGCGCAAATAATCCACAGCCACGGTTCCGGCCACGTCCAATTTTCGGCTTGGGCTTGTCGTACCGATGCCCACATTGCCGATATTGCTATTGTAAATATTATTTCCGGAGATTGTCCATGACCCGGAAACGCTGGACCAAGAATCGCGGCAATCGTTATTCATGCACAAACCGGTTTGGCCTTTAATATAGCCGGCAACATCCAGTTTCTGGCTTGGGCTTGTCGTACCAATACCCACGTTGCCGGAAATATTTAAATTACCGCTTTTTGTTTGTGTGGCTCCGCCGATATTTATCGGCGCGGCCACGTTGCCCGCGGGAGCGGGCAACCCAGGTTCGTTCCAAGCGTAAATCGCAGCGCACAAAAACACCGAAAGCGATAACACTCCAACGCAAAGCGGAACAATTTTTGTTTTTAACTCCATATTTATTTTTTTAAATTTAAAATCATTATTTTATTATACCAATTCCATTATAAAAATAACAATACATCAATCTATTTTTTCAATAATCCCTTCAAACCATCCAGGCGGCACGTATTGATAATATCGGCCATTTCCGCCCAGCCGCGCCGAGCCTGGGAGATGCCCAATTCGGCAAACTGCAAATCACCCGTATAATGCGCGTCGGTATTGATGATCATTTTGATCCCGTAGTCCAAAGCGCGGCGGATATGGCCGTCATCCAAATCCAGCCGCCGGGAATTGGAATTTATCTCCAAAATCGTGCCGGTTTTTTTGGCGGTTTCAAAAATTTTTTCCGCGTCGATATCATAAGCTTCGCGCGCTTTGGAACCCCTCATTCCATTTAGCAGTCTCCCGGTAAGATGCGAAATCATATCCACATCCGGGTTTTCCATCGCGGCGATTATCCGGCACGTCATTTTTTCGCGGTCAAAATGGAAATTCGAATGGATACCGGCAATCACAAAATCAAGCTCCTTTAATGTTGCTTCATCGATATCGATTGATCCGTCATCCAAAATATTGGCTTCGCATCCTTTGAGAATCGTGAAATCAATTCCCCGCGACCGGAATCCGGCGTTTAATTCATTGATTTTATGATTGCGGCTTTTTATCGCGGCTTCGTCCAATCCATGCGCGACTTTCAAAAACTTGGTATGGTCGGCAATGCCGATATATTCATAGCCCATATCGATTGCCGCTTGCGCGAGTTCCTTGATCGTATTTTTCCCATCGGAATAATTCGAATGGCAATGCAAATCGCCCTTCAAATCGCCATAACCGACAAGATTTGGCAATTTTCCCCCGGCAGCGGCTTGGATTTCTCCGGTATTTTCCCGCAATTCTGGCGCGATCCATTGCAAACCGAGCTTTTCATACACATCCTCTTCGCTTTTGCCAACAACCGCTTTTCCGCCCCGGAACAATCCATATTCGGATAATTTATACCCCAATTCCTGCGCCCGGCGGCGCAACGCGATATTGTGTTCTTTCGATCCGGTGAAGTACTGCAACGCCGCGCCGTAAGATGCAACCGGGACAATCCGCAAATCAATATTGAAGCCATCGATCATACGCACCGACGATTTTGTTTCACCATTGCCCCAAACTTTTTCCACTTCCGGCAATCCGGTAAAAAAATCCATAGCTTGGACATTATTTTTTTTATCGTCCGAAGCCGCCAGCAAATCAACATCGCCGATCGTTTCCTTCCTCCGCCGCAAAGACCCGGCAATTTCAACTTTTTCCAGTATCCCAAGGCTTTCCATTTGCTTTTTGACCGCCAAAGCTTGGGGCAATATTTCTCCCAGCAAAAAACGGCCGCGCGACCGCTTCCGGAATTCAATCCCCTGGATAATGTTCGCCTCTGATTTTTCGCCGAATCCGGGCAAACCGGAAATTTTGTGCGACCGAGCGGCGACTTCCAAATCTTCCAAGTTCTTTACTCCTAGTTCCTGATAAAGGATTTTCGCCTTTTTGGGGCCAACCCCGGCAACTCCGGTTATTTCTTCCCAATTGACGGGCAAACGGTTTTTCAGTTCTTCGTAATACGATATTTTGCCTTTTTTTATGAATTCTTCGATCTTCCCGCCCGTGCTTTCTCCGATACCCGGAATTTCTTCGATCGCCTTTGAACCGCCCCGCTCATAAATTTCCGCGACATCCCCCTCTAACTCTTCAAGCGCCTGTGCCGCCTTCCGATACGCAAACGGTTTGAATGCCACCTCGTCAGCATCCAAAAAATCAGCAATCCGGTAAAAAATCTGGGCAATCTCTTTGTTGATCATGGATTAAAAAAATTATTTTCCCGAATTTGACAAATAAACTTGCGGGCATATCATAATAATAACAGAAAAAACTGGGTTTTGCAGAGAATTTCCCTTTCAAAGGAACTTTTAAAAACCGCCGCGAATCAATTTTTTGCCAAAATCGCGCGATTCCAGGCAAAAACCGCCCGGGACGGTTAAAGGCCATGATAGAAGAGAAAAAATTCTATTTGACCCGTCAAGGACTTAAAAAAATAAAAAAGGAATACGAGGAATTAAAGCAGATAAAACTCTTGAAAATCAAGGGCGAAGCGCCGGTAATTTTGCATTCCGAAGACGTGAATCCCGAATATCTTGCGCTGCAAGAAGATTTGAGCCTGCTAGATATCAAGTTATCCGAAATTGAAGTCATTCTTAAAAACGCGAGTCTCATTAAAACTCCGGCTAAAAATGAACCGGCTTCGGTAAAGCTTGGCGCCACGATTTTGGTGGATATAAACGGAAAGAACAATGAATTCACGATCGTGGGAACGCTGGAAGCCGATCCTGACCGCGGAATGATTTCAAATGAATCGCCGGTAGGAAAAATATTAATCGGACGGAAAGTCGGCGACCAAATCGCAACAAACCATCCGTCAAAAACGGTCTATAAAATAAAAAAAATCGCCTATAAATTGTCATAGCCACGCAATCATAAAAAAATAAACTACCCCGTCGCAGAGCAGCGGGGTATAAAAAAAATCATCTGAATATTGCAAAAACGCGCGGATATATCCGTGCGTTTTTGTTTTTATATGCTTTATGGCCGCATGATCTTATATTTTTTTACGGCAACTCAACATCTTCCTCGTCGCTGCCCCTTTTCTTTATTATCACGATAATCACCACGACAATGATCAATAAGAGCAAACCGATGATAACCACCGCCACCCACGCATTATTCGGTTGGGGCGCGGGAGCAGCATTGGCGCAATCAGAATCGGCGTCATCACCGCTCGCCGGACAATCGGGATCGCAAACGCAATCGCGGGTCGGATCACACGCGCCATCTTTGTCACCTGGCTTGATCTCGGTGCAAATAACTTCAGTTTTCTCAGTATCATCAGGATTATTTGTATCGTTAACAACTTCTTCAGAATCAGGATTTTCCTTATATTCAAAATTTATCACCTCGGATTTGGTATCTTTATTGCCCTCCTTATCCTTGCAACGCACGTAATAAACATAGGTTCCAAAAGAATCCAAAGCCACCGTTGCTTGATATAGTGAACCATCACTGGTGCTGAAAGACTCCTGCATCTCATCAAAATCAACATCTTTGTCCGAATAACGACAATCGGCCGGCTTGTCGGTCGTAATAATCAAACCGACATTTTTTTGATAAACCGTGCCGCCCGCTGGACGCACATCTGAAATTACCGGGCCTTCTTTGGCCGCCGAAATATAATTGAAACCGATCTG
>JBAYLX010000041.1:0-9076 GCA_041663885.1 Minisyncoccota bacterium
CACTTTGGCCCACAGAGTAATTGGGACGATCGGAGTCCATCTGGTGCAGGAGACGCGCCACCTGGTCGCGCAATTCCTGGTCAGCCACCACGGTTTGGGTATTGGTGGAAACCGTACGAATGGTCTGAATCTCTTTGGTGGGATTGATAATCTGCTGGATGACCGACTGTTGTTCCGATTGTGTTGAAATTGGTTTTATCGTTTCGTTTATTTGAACCAGTGGCACAATCGTAGCTTGCTTTATCTCCTGCGGCTGGTTACTAATAGTTGTTTTTGGATTATCGATTGCATTCGGCTGGGTTTGCGCCGGTTTCTGAACAATTGGGTTTGGATCGACGCAACCAAACCCAAAGTTGCACCTAGCCCAATCAAAAAAAGAAACCAGGCTGGCCTGGAAAAACGCAATCGGGTTATCGGGGATCCGGGAATATGTTGTCTGGGCGCAGACAACATTATCAAAAGAAAATAAAATTATAGCGCACAATAATGCGATACCGGAAATATTTGTTCGATACTCAGCCGGATAATGCATATTAAAGTTTTAAATTTTAATATTATTTTTTATTTTTTATTTTATCATTTATCATCATTGATTGGCAAACGAATCGATCCGCAAAAATATAAAAGCCGCAGAGCCTGGTATGCTCCGCGGTTTTTTGAATTAAGATTTGCCTTGATTCTTTATTTTTTCGATCTGGCGCGCAATTTCGGCCACATCGCCCAGATAATAACGTTTTACCGGTTTAAAATTTTTATCCAGTTCGTAAACCAGAGGTACGCCCGTTGGAATATTCAGGTTGGAAATTTCCTCATCGCCAATATCGTCCAGATATTTCACGATCGCGCGCAAACTGTTGCCGTGGGCGGAAATTATGATTTTTTTTCCCTCTTCGATGGCCGGCGCGATATCCGAATTCCAATAACTGATTGCGCGGGCATATGTATCTTCCAGCGATTCGGTCTTTGGCAATTTATCTTGCGGCACATCTTTAAAAATTTCCTGGCCGTTTTGTTTTTCAAAATCCGCCGCTTTTAATTCCGGCGGCCGCACGTTATAGCTCCGGCGCCAAATATGCACCCGCCCCTCGCCATACTTTTGCGCCATTTCCGCTTTATTCATTCCCTGCAAAGCGCCATAATGCCGCTCATTCAACTGCCAGACATACTCGGTTTTTATATTTTCCAATCCCATAGCTCTCAAAACAATATCCGTGGTTTGAACCGCCCGCTTTAAAACCGAAGTAAACGCCAAATCAAAAACATAGCCTTCTTTTTTCAAAATTTCCCCGGCTTTTTTTGCCTCCTCGACACCTAAGGGCGACAAATCCACATCAGTCCAGCCGGTAAATCGATTCTCCTTATTCCAAACACTCTCCCCGTGCCGCAATAGAACGATTTTAAACATGCAAAATGTAATATTCAATGTTCAAAACCCAATTTTCAAAAAATATTCAATGACCAAAATAAATGCGCGCTTTTGGTTTGGAAATTGATTATTGGATATTTTTTGAAAATTAAAAATTGAAAATTGAAAATTACTCGTTTAATTCTTCTTCGATCTTTACCAGGCGGTTGTATTTGGCCAGTCGCTCGCCCCGAGCTGGCGCGCCGGATTTGATGAAATCCGCGGCAATACCCACCGCGAAATCCGCGATAAAGTCGTCATTGGTTTCACCGCTCCGGTGCGACACGATTACTTTCCAGCCGTAAGATTTGGCCAGGTGCGCCGCCTCCAGAGCTTCCGACACCGTGCTGATCTGGTTGATTTTCAAAATCATGGCATTGCACGCTTTCTTTTCATGCGCCTCCTTAATACGAAACGGATTAGTCACCAACAGATCATCGCCGATCAGCATTCCGCTGAATTTAAAATTTTGCCAGCTGACCCAGTCATCTTCCGCGAACGGATCTTCCAAACCGATGATCTGCGGAAACTGTGAAAGCAATTGGGTGTAGAAATCAGCCAATTGCGCGCCGCCAAAACTTCCGATATGCATATTGTATTTTCCAGAATTGAAAAACTGGCTGGAAGCAACATCCAGAATATATTTCACCGGCATCGGCGGCTGGACGGCAACTATTGCTTGATTTAAGCATTCCAACGCCTCCTTTGGCGTATCAACCGGCGGCGCGAAGCCGCCTTCATCGCCGATATTCACGCTTGATTTGCCGTATTTTTGGGCCAGAACCGATCTCAGCTGATGATAAATTTCCGATGCCGCGCGCAAATTGTCGCTGAATTTATCGCCTTGCGGCGAAATCATAAGTTCCTGAACATCCAGATTCCCGCCCGCATGCGCGCCGCCGTTAATGATGTTGAATCCGGCTTTCGGCAATTTGATTTCTTTTTCTTTTGTGTTTGCAATTTTGGCAATATAGCGATATAGCGGCAAATTTTGGCCGCCCGCCGCCGCACGGCAAACCGCCAAGGATACACCGCAAATCGCGTTGGCTCCCAACCTGCCTTTATTCGGCGTCTGATCGATATCGCGCATGGCTTTATCGATCTTGGCCTGGTCGCGGCAATCCATTCCGACCAGCGCCGGATTGATAAGCGAATTTACATTAGCTGCAGCTTTCAAAACTCCTTTTCCACCGTATCTTGATTGATCATTATCCCGCAATTCAACCGCCTCATGAATCCCTGCCGAAGCACCCGAAGGAACTCCCGCGACGAAAGTTCCAACGCTAGTAACTACCGTTGCTTCCAAAGTAGGATTCCCGCGCGAATCAAGTATTTCGCGGGCATGAACTGATTTGATTTTATATTTATTTGAGAACATAAAAAATTAAAATGTAAATATCAAAAATCAAAATAATAATGTAAAAATATAAAATCAAAATTCCAGGAGGAATTTTTCCTAAATTTTACATTTTGATCTTTTAATTTTTAATTTGCCTCAGATAATCATTCGCCGCCATTGCCGCCTTGGCGCCTTCTCCCGCGGCAACAACTATTTGTTTGTATTTAATGTCGCTGACGTCCCCGGCAACAAATACTCCCGCGGTTTTCGTTTGATATGTGTCCCGGTCGAATTTAATTTCATTTCGATCATTAAAATCAACCAATCCCGCTGCGAATCCGGACGCCGGGCGGTTTCCGGCCTTGATAAACACACCTTCAACCGGCAAAATAATCTCTTCGCCCTCGCCATTCTCGTAAACAAGCCCCTGCACAAAATTCTTTCCTTCGACGCGCAAAATCTTTGCATTGGCAATGACCTCAACCTTGCCGGTTTTTTGCGCCGCCTCCTGGTTTGAGGTATCAGCCAAAACCCGCGCGCCCCGTTCGATAATGAATATCTTTTTCGCGAACTTGGCCAAAAAAAACGCCGCCTCAAAAGCCGCGTTTCCGCCGCCAATAACCGCCACATTCCGCTTTGAAAACAGCGGCCCGTCGCAAGTAACGCAATAACCGACTCCGCGACCAACAAATTCCTTTTCTCCGGGCAGATCAAGCTGGCGCGGCGCCGACCCGGTGGCAATGATCACCGCGCGCGCGGCGACCTTTTCTTTCTCGGTGGCCACCTCAAAACCTTCCCCGGTCTTCTGCAGCGAAATCGCTTCGCCGATTTTTATCGCGGCACCCAACCCTTCCAGATGCTGCCGGAATTTGGCAATGAGTTCCGGCGCCGCGATCGCGCCCATTCCCGGGTAATTTTCGATGGCCACTTCCTTTTTGGCCATCTGCCCGCCGAATTCCCGCGTCAACAAGACAAAATCCGCCTTCTGCCGCGCCGCATAGATCGCCGCCGACATGCCCGCCGGACCGCCTCCGACAATAATAATATCCAACATAGAAAATTTTTTTTATTTTTTTTGCTTCCTCAAAAACGCCGGCACCTCCCATGCCTTTTCTTTTTCCAGCATTTCCCTTTCCTCCATTTCCACTTCCTTTTTCACCTGCAACGCGTTTTTCCGCACCGGGTTTTCGAATTGGGCGGCGATGCTTTGCTGGTTTTGGTAATTTTCAATTGAAACCGCCAGTCCATCGTCGTCCCTCCGGCCTTGGCCCGAAACCACAATAGATTTATTATTTTGCGGTCTTTTTTCCGCAGCCGGATTATCTTTTATTTTGACTGGAATTTGTTTCTTTGCCGCGCTCTTCTTTTTTTTATTATCGTTACCGGATGTTTTTATTTTTTTTGTTTCGCCTTTTTGGCGGCCCGCCGGTTGAACCATTGGATTTACGGCATCCGGCTTTTGTTTTTTTGCAGGTACCGGCCTGGGCGGCACCGGAATCGCTGATTCATTTGCCGCGTCCTTCGGCTGCTTGATAATTTCCTTATCGCCGCTATCGCCGCCCTCATAAACGCAACCTGTGGCAAGCACCGTGACCCGCACCGAACCTTCCGCGGCGCCTTCATGGCTAACCCCGAAAATAATCTTCGCTTCCTTGTGGATGCGGTTGGCAACACCAGTCAAAATCTTATTGACCTCCACCAACTTGAGGTCTTTGGCAGCGACGATGTTCAACAGCAAACCCTTTGCCTTATCGATTGTATATGGATATAGCGGCGAACTGAAAGCCTTTTCGAAAGAATCAAGATTGGCTTGCTCACCTTTCTTAAACACGACCGTGTTCAAGAAAGCCATCTTCCCGTTGCCGGCAAGGATCGTGCGCAAATCGGCAAAATCAATATTAATCACCCCCGTATCATAAATAGTCTCCACCAGCCCTTCGAGGCTACCCGACAATGTCGCGTTGACGTGCGAAAGCGTTTTAGAGAAAGGCGTATTCTTGGGAACCACCTCAAACACCCTCTCATTGGGCAAAATCGTGATCGCGTTCAAATACGGCCGCAATTTATCAAGCGCGTTGCGGGCAATCTCGTTTTTTTTGGCGCCTTCAAAGACAAAAGGCAATGTGAAAATCCCGTAGGTCAGATTTCCCAGGCTTTTTGATATCTGCGCGAATACCGGCGCCGCGCCCGACCCGGTGCCGCCGCCCAGCGACGAAACGATGATCACCAGGTCCTGGCCTTCGAGCATTTTCTTGATGGTCTCTTTGTCTTCGCCCGCCGCTTCTTCCGCGATGCGCGCGTCCATTCCCGTACCCAAGCCGTGCGTGAACTTTTCCCCAAACTGGAATATGGTCACATTTTTTGGCGCGTTACGCAATGCCTGATAATCCGTGTTGGCAATATAGAAAGAGGATTTTTTTAATTTTTGGGCGATCTCGGATACGATATTCCCGCCACCACCACCGATGCCGACGATCCTGATTTTGGTTTTTTTGATTTCAAATTCCGATTCCTTTTCCTTTGTCTTGGTTTTTCCCGCAACCGGCGCCGCAGGTTTTTCCGCTTCGACCGCTTTTAGATTCAATATTTTGGGACGAATCTTGGCCGCGATCAAAACCTTCGGCTTTTGTTCCAAATATGCTGGTTTTTTGGCAATCATTCTTTTCGCTTTTGCGTTTTCCTTTTTTCTTTCGATCTTTTTTGGTTCGATTTTCTTTTTTTGGGCCGGTTTCATTTCTTTTGTGTTACTGATTGTTTATATTAGAATACCACAAAGTCAATCGTGCCTCAATAAAACCGCAATTTCCTACCTGATAATCCCTCCGCCGATCAATTCCAAACCTTTGTAAAAAACCGCGGACTGGCCGAAAGCTAACGCGTTCTGCGGCCTTGAAAAATCAATTCCGATCGCCTTGCCGAATTTTTTTAGAACGGAACGAATTTCTTTTCCCCTATAACGGATTTTTACCTTTGCCGCGAACGGCAGCGGCGGCACACCAACCACCCATTTGGCATTTCCCAATAAAATATTTCTTGACAACAAATCTTTTGAATTATCAGTAACAACCAGTTCATTTTTAGCGCGATTTTTCCGCACCACAAAATACGGCCCGCCGGAAAGCCGGATGCCTTTGCGCTGGCCGATGGTGTAAAACCACAGACCGTTGTGATGGCCAATGGTCTTTCCAACCATATCAACGATATTTCCCGGCTTGATACCGCAGTGTTTTTCCAAAAATTTATCAATATCGCCATTAACAAAACAAACTTCTTGTGACTCGGGCGTGTTGGCGCTAGGTAATTTCCATTTTTTTGCCAAAGATCTGATTTCGCTTTTCTCAAACGCGCCCACGGGAAAAATTATCTTGCCCAATTGTTTTTGATCCAAACGCCACAAAAAATAGGATTGGTCTTTAACCCTATCTTTGCCTTTCAATAAATGGTAAATCCCATCTTTAGTTTTTTTGATTTGTGCATAATGGCCGGTGGCCACGTAATCCGCGTCCATCGCCAGCGCTTTTTTAGCCAGCAAACCGAACTTGATTTCCTTGTTGCAAAGCACGCACGGGTTAGGCGTCATCCCTTTTTTGGTCGCCGCGATAAATTTATCAACAATCAATTTTTTAAATTGAGCGCCAACATCCAAAACATAAAACGGAATCCCCAGCTGCAACGCAGTCTGCCGCGCCCGCTGCTCGGATTGCCCCGCGGAAGAGTCAGACTCTTCCGCGCTCGGAAGAGTCTGACTCTTCCGCTCCCCGCCACGATCTTCATCAACCCAAAACTTCATAAACACGCCAATCACCTCAAACCCGGCTTTAACCAAAAGCGCCGCGCTCACCGCGCTATCCACCCCGCCCGACATGGCGCAAACCACTCTAATTTTTTTACCACTAGCTATTGACATTTTTTATAAATATGATATAATCATAGCGATGAGCATACGGTATCTGAGTTGGTTATATAATGCCATTGCCCTAATTTTAATTTTTATCGGCGGGGTATGGCTAAGCGGAGTAGAGGAACAAACCCCGTTAGCAATTACGAAGGGGATTGTAACAATTATAATGTTCTGTGCCGTAATTCTGTTGCTCCTAAAAGGAGCCATGGTAAAATAAGGAAAGGATAGACTCATCTTGGCCTACCCTCGTCTGTCGTATTTCTTACCGCTTACCGTTTCTCACCTTTATAAATATTTTTAAATACTGTTTTTTTACATTTAGAACAGTGGGTCGCAGTTGAGCTATTCACCTTTTTATAAATTATTTATATAAAAATTCAAGTGCGTGATACAAAAAGCCATAGGTTCTACCTATGGCTTTCGCATTTTGGTCTAATTTACTTCTCCACGGTTACGCTTTCGATCACCGGCGGGGTTACGGGCTGGTCGTTGGCTCCGGTCGGCAGTTCGGCGATTTTGTCCACTACTTCGATTCCCGAGGTTACTTTGCCAAAAATCACATAGCTGGGCGGTAAGGGATAATCTTGGTGCATGATGAAAAACTGGCTGCCGTTGGTATTGGGGCCGGAATTGGCCATGGCCAATATGCCGCGCTTGTATTCTCCGGTAAATTTTTCATCGGCAAACTGGTAGCCCGGCCCGCCGGTGCCCCAGCGCGCTTTCATCGCGTCGTCCTTGGTCAGCGGATCGCCGCCCTGGATCATAAATCCTTTGATCACCCGATGGAATTTGATACCGTTATAAAACCCGGCCTCCGCCAGTTTGGCGAAATTGCCCGCGGTTATCGGCGTCTTGTCGCCATATAATTCCACTTTCATTTCCCCCAAACTGGTTTTGATGGTTGCGTTCATGATTTTGTTATAATTAGGATCAACTTGCGGCACGGCGCTGCTGACATTATTTACCTTGGCGGCGTTATTATTCGCGTTGTCTGAAGTTTTTTGCGATTCCGCCGTGTTGGCATCGCTTTTATCTTTTGTTTCTTCCAATAAAGTTTTTGGCTGGCCTTTGCCATAATTCACAATCAAAATAATCACGGCGGCGATCACGACAACACCGCTAATGATTAGATTTTTTTTATCCATGGACGTTTTTCAATTAAATTTTTCAAACCATAATTATTGTAATCCATCATGGCAAAAATGACAAATTCGCGCCAATACGAAAACAGCCCCTCGCCCCGCCAAGCGGGGTTTGGGACTGTGTTCTAAAATCAAATTAATGATTAGCGATCGCCGTAATCACCGCCATTGTCGCGGTCAAAACTGCGCCGAGGCGCGCGAGGCTCCATGGGCCGGGCTTCGCTGACCGTAATTCTGCGGCCTTCGAAATCCTTGCCATTGAACATCTCGATGGCTTTCGCAGCTTCATCTTCAGTGGTAAATTCCACGAATCCGAAACCCTTCGAGCGGCCGGACATTTTATCGGTGATAACGATCGCCGACTCAACGTTGCCTGCGGCTGCGAAGCCTTCTCTCAAGCTATCCTGGGTGGTGCTGTAAGGCAATCCACCGACGTATAATTTCTTGCTCATTGCTTATTGCTTATTTTTTCTTTTGGTAGGGCGACCAGCTCGCCGGCTGAACCTAAATTCTAACCTTGGAGAACACCTACGCTTATACATAAAATATTATACTACCCTTCCCAAATAAAAGCAAATCCAAGTTTAGATATTGGTAAGCAGCGCGGCGATTTTTGCTTTTTGTTCGGCATTACCCTGTGTCTTCAAAAAAGCCGTGTGGTCACGCAAAACCCTTTCAATGGCTAATTTGACATTGAACTCAAGGTCCTTGCTGGGCGAGTGTTTTTTTAAAATCGCGTCAATTTCTTCCTGCTTGATTTCATCCTCATTTTTCGCCAGTATTTTGCCCAGAACATCAAGCTCATCTTTGGCAAGATCCTTGACCATCTCCCGGGCGATCGCTAGCTGCTGTAACCCGGCAATCTCGCCCAAAGCCTTCTCCTTTTGCGCGGAAGTAAAATTCAAAATCCCATAGGCCTCAACAAATACCGCCTTTATTGTTCTATTCTTTTCAGAATTGCTTTTATTGATTGGGCTCATTGTTGTCTGTATGCAATAAATTTTTATTCCCCATCCGTGTCCGCGATCGGGGTATTAACCCCGATCTTGCGGCCAAAGGGGGCACCCCTTGAAGATTACTTTCGCTTCGCTAAGGAATCCTCTTGGTGCACCCCGGGGCAAAGCCCCGAGGTATTGCACTCAATAGAGTTACTAACGTTGGCCCACATTAGGGAAGCGGTTTCAAATCTGTTAATTTTTGTTGCAATGCCGTAAGGTCGCCGCGGTAAACTCGAAGATAAAAACAACTTTGCGCCTCGATCCTGATTTGGCCGGATTTCGGGTAATAAA
>JBAYLX010000042.1:0-8877 GCA_041663885.1 Minisyncoccota bacterium
TATTCGGTAATTGAGGAAATATAAATTGATCCGCAATTTTCTTTGAGGATTTTTTCTAAAATTGGCGTCGCTTTCTCATCCCCTTTAAGAAAATAAATAATGGCATTGGTATCCAGCGTATACATATCCCAAATCAAGCGTTATGCTTTTGTAATTTTCCTATCCCATTCGCGCCTGATCTTTTTTAGTTCGGAAGTCGCATCAATCCTATTTGCCCATTTTCCTTTCAATTTTTGCCATATCGAGGAACGTTCTTTTGAAACAAGAAGCGAATCGCAATCCCTGGCTTTAATTGTTGTTTGATTGTCCTTGCTCATAATCGAAAACTGTGCTAAACGTTTCTATTTTGACTATAATGTTTATTGTTAATCGGGTCAACGCTAATTATCAAATTAAATGTCTTTTGATAAACGCGCGGCCGGAACCGGATTTCAGGTACTTTTCGAATTCGAAAGCTTTGTATTTGTCCGGGATGGCAAAATAAAATTCGAAACTGATCGGCAAACGATTTGCGGTTGCGGGAACATTGCCATTTTTGTGCCTTTCCAATCTTTCTTTTAAATCTTCACAACAACCGATATAAAATCCATCTTTACATTTTAAACTATAAACATAAAACATTTTATGTTTGAAGTATAAATAACTCCTATTGGCGGACTGCGTCACGCCGTAGCTTCAGTGAAGGCGGACTGCGTCACGCCGAAACTTAAGTGAAGGTGGACTGCGTCACGCCGAAACTTAAGTGAAGGTGGACTGCGTCACGCCGTAGCCACGCCGAAGGGGCGAAGCCCGCCTTCGCTCTTTTTTGCTTTGCAAAAAAGAGCTTCGGCGTGGCGAAGGCGGAGGGAGCGGGATTCGAACCCACGGACGGCTTTAAGACCGTCAGAGGTTAGCAACCTCTTGCAATACCACTATGCGATCCCTCCATTGGTACGCCGAAGCCTTGGCGAAGGCGACCATTGGTACGCCGAAGCCTTGGCGAAGGCGACCATTGGTACGCCTAAATTTTAGCGTAGGCGATCATTTTTATCTTTAGCTAAAAATCCCTAATTACAAACTACACACACTAATTACAAATTTACATTCCAATAATAGCTTAAATCCAAATTAAATCAACCTATTCCAAACAGTTTTTCCGCATTAGCTGTCGCCGCTTCAATGATCGTTTCAACGCTATCGTTGCGGATTTGCGCCACGCGTTGGGCCACTTCCATAACAAACCGCGGTTCATTGCGCTTGACTTCGGGCAATGGCGACAAAAATGGACAATCGGTTTCCAGCAATATCCGCGCCAGCGGCATTTTTGTAATCGCCTGGTCGAGGTTAAGTTTGAAAATAATCCCGTTCAAACCAAAATACAAACCCAAGTCATAATACTGGTTCGCTTCCTTGGCATTGCCGGTAAAACAATGCATAACACCGTTTATTTTTCCGCCTGCGGCCGCGAATTGGTGCAATATTCGAATCGTATCCTTGTGAGCCGTACGCGAATGGATGATCGCCGGCAGACCAAGTTCAGCCGCCAAATCCAGCTGTTGTCTAAAGACATTCTGCTGTTTCAAACGGATCGCCGATGCCTTGATCTCGTCTTTGGGCAAATTCAAATAATCAAGGCCGATCTCACCGATCGCCACAACCTTTGGCGACGATTGCGCCAGCCGGCGGTACGCTTCAACATTAAATACCGGCTCTTTGATATCTTCGGTCCGGATAAAATCTTTAGCGTCCGGATGCAGATCATCATCGATGTTTTGCGGATGCAGTCCAACCGCCGCCCATATCCCCTGGGTCGACTCTTTAACTAATTCTACCGCCCGCTCCGACGATGTATAATTAACGCCCACGTTTATCATGGACACGCCAGCCTCAAGAGTGTTTTCGATCACTTGGTGCCGATCACCGTCGTAATTCGCGAAATTCAAATGCGCATGGGTATCAATTAGCCGCGGCATAGCTTTCTTTTTTAAACAACTGGTGTGATTTCCAAAACGCCGCCCCGACAAACGCCAAAGTCACCAAAGTCGGGAAAAAGTCAGGCAATTCATGTCCGAAGCTTTCATATACGATTATCAATCCCAAAATGCCGATTGAAGTCATCGCGCCGTTTTTCAAAAACTTATACCGCGCCACTTTGTCAACGCTTTTGATCGTCATCTCCCGCACCACCAAAGCGCCGATGCCGTTGCCGATCAGGATCAGCGGCACTGAGGTAGTGAACGCAAAAGCTCCCAATACCCCGTCAAATGAAAATGACATATCCAAAACTTCAAGATACAACAGCTTCGACAAATCGCCCATTGATCCGGCGCCCTTCATCAGTTGTTCGGATTGCTTTTCGGCCTGCTCGCGGAACCCGTACAAAATAAAGAATGCCGCGTTGCCGATTGCCGCCGACAGCATCAACATCGGATTATAACTGGCCGCGTAAAGTAATCCCACCAATATCACCGCCGCAAACCCGAAAAACCAGATTCCGTGCTGGGGTTTGATCAACTTGTCCAGCCAAAAAAACGGTTTTTTTTCTTCCAAAAAAAGCCAATGCAGATACAAAAGGAACAAAAACACGCCCGCGCCCATTAAAATCAGCGGCCGGCCAAGTTCGATCGCTTCGGCCACGGCCGGCGAACTTGAAAACATTGCGTTAAATGCCTCGACAAACCCGATGCCCGGCACCGTGAGCCACACCACCAAAAACGGCAGAATGCCGCGCACCACGAACACCGCGAAAAACAAGCCCCAGACAAGGAATATCTTGCGCCACTTATCGCTCATTGTCTTTAACACATAAGCATTGACAATGGCATTATCGATACTATTAACGATCTCAAAAACCACCAACCCCAAAATTATGACCGATGAATTTATCAAATCGAACATATTTATTTATTTTTTATTTTTAAAACCGGAGGCAGCGCGAGCTTATGGCTGTTTTTATTTTTCCGGTCGATTATTTTTTGCATTTTCTTTTGGTCAGTGTTGGTCAAAAGACAAATTGTTTCCGGGTCAAAACCCTGGCTCATCAATTTCAAAACCGTGTCCAGCTGGTTATAAGTAAGTCCCAATTCCTTTTCATCGGTCTGGCCGGGCCAGAGCGCGGCCGTGGGCGCCACCTCGATGATTTCAGAAGGGATTTTCAGCCGCTTGGCCATCTCATAAATCTCGCTTTTATAAAGATCGGCGATCGGCTCAAGATCAACTCCGCCGTCGCCGTATTTGGTGAAATACCCGATCTCCATTTCCGTGCGGTTGGTCGTGCCCACCACCAGCGCATGCCTCAAATTGGCAAAATAATACAAAGCCGCCATTCTTAACCGCGGCTTCAAATTTCCATAGACCAGATTGCCGCCGTCGGGCAAAGCCTTGGCAAACGCCTGGATTACTTTGTCCAAATAGATTTTTTTGATTTCGATCCCAAACGCCTTTTCCAATCGCTCCACGTTCCGGCCAAAAGGGCATTTGCGCACAAACGGCATCCACACAAATATCGCTTTTTTCTTGAACGCTTTTTGCAGTATCGCCACCGTCACCGCCGAATCAATGCCGCCCGAAACTCCCAAAACCACCCGCGGCAAACCGGACGCGGCCATTTTTTCCTTGATGAAATTAACAATCTTTTCTTCGGGCAATATCTGCGCTTGCGCGATCCGCGCCGCCGCCCCGCTTTCTTTCAAATATTGGGCGACCGCGGGCGGCACCAGATTTTCCCACGCGAAATTCGCCGCCATGGTCTGGCGGATCTGCGTTGCCGTCAGGTTGTCGCAAAACACCGGATGATCCGCGATCTCGATGCCGATTTCCCGCGCGCTCGCGCGCGCCCAGTCATTGAGCGAAACCAAAACCGCCTGCTTGGCGTCAAACCCGGTGATTTCCAGCAATTTTTTCGACCACGCCGCGTTGTTGTAAAAGTCCGGCAAACCGAAAATCTTATAATTTTTGCTCCCGGCCTTAGCCAGCGCCAATTCCACAATCTCTTTGCGTTCATTGTAATCCAGCGGATTGTTGATCTGGCCGAATTCCTGCATGCTGCCGATCACAATGCTCACCTCGCCGGATTGTTTCAATATCCACTTGATCGCCTCCAGATGCCCGTTATGGAACGGCTGGAACCGCCCCACAAACACCACCTTCTTCCCTTTCGGGATGCTGTAATCTTGGTTTTCCATAGTTAAAAAATACGACAATTATCGTACCAAATCAATACAATCATCGTACCACAACACCCCAATTCCGCCAATTATCACGACTATATAATAAAACTGTCCACTTAAATAAAAAATAAGTGGACCTACCCGCATCTATAAAGGGGCTCTGCCAATAAAGCATCTACGCTCCGCACCGAAGGAAACCTTTTTAAATTCCCACGTTTTCCCAAACCGTCATTAACTAGTTTTTCCTTTCCGCATAACGATTCAATTTCCTCATCTTCAAACGGTTCCACTTTTTTGTCTATTAATTCAGACATGTTTTCCCTCCTTTTTATTTTTCGGATATGTTTGTGGTTCAACTCCGCCAAAACAACGACGCCCTTCGGGCCGTTCTTTTCTACCAGAATAATCCGGCAACTCGAATGCTTCTATATCCATAAGTTATCACCAAGCTATGTTCAATAATTCAATTAAACACAATTTGGTAATAACTATGAACTAAATTTTTAAACAACTAAAAACCCTTCTTGCGAAGGGTCTTTTGTTTGGTACAAGTTTTTCTTAGTTTTAACTTCTACCAAATAAAAGACCCTCCTTAATAATAAGGATCAGACTGACCAACAACAATTCGTTGCTATTAAATTGTCGGTTTTGGCTTTCCATAGAATCTTTAATAACTAATTTATACCAAATTAAAAAATTGCGTCAAGGGCAACCAAACATTAAATCACTTGTCTGTAAAAAATATATCCTTAAGTATCGCGGTACCCCCCGCATCAACGACCACTCTCGCAAAAGCGTTTTTGGTACGCATTTTCTGCGCCAGATCGGTGCCCGTTCCTTCGGGAATAAAATACTCCTCGATGCCATAGATGATGCTGATGCTTTGTTTTTTTGTCTTCCAGTCGGAATATCCCACATAGCTCACATTCCCTTTGATAAACAACCCTACTCGCGGTTTTTTGAGCGCGACCGAAGCGGCTGCCCAGGCATTCCCTTGTTTTTTTAACGCCACGTAAACAATGTCGTTTTTTTCAATTTCTTTATTTTTGCCTTCGACTGCGGACGCGTCGATTCGGGAGATATCGTATTGCATGGTAATATAATCGCCGCGGAGCGGATCGCGCGGATCGACCGGCTTGATCGGAAGGACAATTTCGGTGCCGCGAGCAAGCAAAGAAGCATTAAAAACAACCAATCCGATTACAATTGCCAGTTGGACGATGATCGCGGACGCGAATTTGACCGATTTTGGATAATTTGTTTTCATTGGTTGGTTTGCGACTTAATTGTTTGGGCTAAAAATTTTCTTCCCCTTTCCATCGCCCAGCCGACGACAAACAGCAAAATCCCGGCAATAATGAAAAATACGCTTTTATCGAGGAATTTGAAAAACCAATCAAAATATTTAACCGCCACGAAAATGATCAAAAATATCGCGCCGACATTCACCATCCAAATTTCCCGGCGAAAATAACCGGCGAAAATCAGCCCCAGTATCTCAACAAAAAGAGCAAAATTCATTACTGCCGCCCAAGCAATTCCCGCGGGCGCCAATACACCGTTCGAAAATGTCTGCTGGTCGGGTAAAGCCACAATCACGCCAAAAATCAAGAAAAGCGCCGCCATTGCAATCGCCTCCTTTTCCAGAATAATCTTTTTTGACCAGGCATAAGCCGCCAGCATTGCCGTGATCGCGCCAACAATAAAAAGCGAAACCGTGTTCTGCCAAGAATCAAAAAGCCGCATCCCGGAAGTCATTGTCCCCAGCGCCAAAAGCCCGGACTGGGTTGAAAAAATGAAAAGCAGCAGATTTGCCAACAAGATGCCGACAAAAGTATAAACTATTGAAAAACGCCGCCACGATTCGCGTTGTGCTTGCATAAAGCCCGCGGCATACAAAAAAATGGCCAGCCACATCAACCCGGCGGGGATGGAAGCGACATAATAAACGTTCGCCGCACCCGATTGCCAAGCCGCGGTCTGCGCCGCCCACCAAACAAGAAAACCAATAATTCCGATTGCCGCGCAATAAACGGATTTCCCAAAATAAGCAGCTGCGGCGAATACCAGAACGCCCCCCAATAAAACCGATTGCCAAGACAAAAAGCTCGCAAAATTATTGTTAATTGTGTAAATCGCGTTTGCCGCCGCCAAACCGCCCAAGACCAAAAGCCACTGGCTCAGCGCGTCTTTCCTCGAAAGCGCTACCTGCAAATACCAGTTTTGACCGCTTGATTCAAAATGGCGTTTTTTTGACCGCAAAAACGCGCCTATTACCGCGACTATTGCCGTTATAATGATCACCGCCACCGCAAGCACTCCAATTATGAGCAAAAACAAAGAATCCATAATAATAATATATGTTGTTTAATATCTGCCCGGCGATTCATTTAAAAATTCCTGGCGCGCCTTGGCGCCGGCAACAAAAAACACAACCGCGAAAATCGCCAGCAAAACCCAAGGCGTCAAAAACAACGGATGGTACAACCCGCCGCCGAAAATTCCAAACGGATACCAAACCAAACCGATAAATCCCGCGAAAATCGCCAGCCAGTAGATTGAGACAATATCAAGCACCCATGCAACCGCCAAAGATCCTAGTGCCCACCACAAAAAACCATCCGGCCAATAAACCCGGGTGTTATACATTTGCGCCGCCAAAAAAACCGCGCCGCCAAAAATCATCGATCCCAAAAACAGCAACGCTTCGCCGGATTTTTCCAGTTTGCCAATTTCTTTCAGCCGCCAGCCGATCAGATCGACGCAGATCATTGAAAAAACTACTGTCATCATTTTCCCTTCGCGGGTCATTTCTTGCCAGTTGGAAGCAATGAACGAAAAAATACCCAGCCCGATAAGGATCGCGCCAATCGTAGCCACGATGCGGATGGTTTTCTTTTGCGTTTCTTCTTTGAGGTCAGCCGTTAACGTGGCTTGGGAAAAACCTCCCTCAATTTGATCCAACTTCAGCCCATCGGTCAGCAATTTCAAATAAATATCCTCCCGCGATTTCCCTTCCCGCAAAGATTGAGCAATGTATTTTATAATTTCATCATCCATCGGATTTTTTTCTTTAAATTATTATACCATTAGCCCGCTAATCGGCAACCCCAAACAATGCCCCAAACAAAAAAGAACTATGAACAATACTGCTTCGCCAGCAATATATTCACAGTTCATGCGGCGACCATGGAATTGGTTTCGCCATCTCGATGTCCTCAATTTGCTTCAAGCGGACTCCAAGATTATTTCTCGATTCGCAATATTTTTTCATTGCGGCGAAAACTTCCGGAGAAACGCCATATCTTGCGATCCTGATCGCTTGATATATTTTTTTAAAGGCTAAATATGACATTGCGATGGCATTTTTTTCTTCCAGAGTAGGCTCTCTTTCCATCATAAATAATCCCGGGATGATCATTTTGTAGCCGCTAACACCAATCATAAGACCCGCAACCTGTTCTTTTCTTTGCAATGGTATTTCTTTGCAGCTTTTTATGATATGGAAAGCTGCGCGAATATTATGCTTCCGCTGGCTGTAATCAATCGGCAAAGGTCGTAAAAGAATATCCAAAATCTCTTCTGCCTTATTCGGAGGGATAACCAGCCCATGATTGCTCATAACAATCATCGTGATTATCTCTTCTATCCCCTTATTACTATCCAAACATTCATCAAGAGCTTTCTCAATCAATGCGGGATTAATTTTCCAAGGGTCGACTCTATCCGCCAACATCTTAAGTACGGTTCCCACATTCTTCATCTTAAGTACATCTTCTGCATCATTCATGTTCATCACTCCCATTCCATTTATAATTTTAAAAGAGCCGCCAAACAAAAAACCCTTCTTGCGAAGGGCTTCCGATTCGGCTTACACTCTCTATCAACTTAAGCCAAACTGAAAGCCCCCATTAATAATAATGGGGCGAATGCTAATCACAATTCTGATTTGCATTGTTCGGCTCATGATAGTTCCCAATATAGCAAATTATAAAATTGCGTCAACGGTTTGTATGGTTTTTCCCCTAATTAAATAAAAACAGGCATAAGGAAAATCCTTAGCCCATATTAAACCCCGTGACATAACCCTGATACCCCCAAGCGCTCTCTTTGTATTGCTACTCAATTCGATAATGAGCCTTCCGTCGTGCAGGCGCCGGTTAAAGAGTTTGGCGATAATATTAAAATCATTCCCATTCCGGGCGCTAATGCCGCGATTATGGCGCTGAGCGTTTCCGGATTTGCCACCGACAAATTCATTTTTACCGGTTTCCCGCCAGCCAAAAACAAGCGCAAAAAGTATTTCCAGGATTTGCTGGCAAACTCGTTTACCTCGGTATTTTATGAATCAAATTTCCGCATTTTGAAGACTTTGGCCGAAATTGACGAGTTAAATCCTGATAAATCCCGCCAATCCGCTGTTCAGCGCTGAAAAAACATCTTTAAATTTTAACACTGGCATCCTGCTTCACCCTTTTGCAATATATAAAGCATTGTTGCGACAATAATAATCGCGTCGTTGCCGGACTTGGCCACCAGCAAAAAGTGGCTTGCTTCTTTGCCTTTTTTTGCAGTCTCGGAAATTATTCCGCGAGTCGCCTCACAGTAACCGCCGATTTCTTCGCAAAGGCTCTTTTTCGCTTGGACAAAGGCAGTATGGAATACTTTTAAACCATACAGTCCGCCGATTTCCTGCATTCCTTCCGCACGAATAATCTCATCGTATCCA
>JBAYLX010000043.1:0-8792 GCA_041663885.1 Minisyncoccota bacterium
CTGAAGTGCCTACACTTTTTCATAGAGAGGTAAAGTTAATTGATTAAGGTTAATAAACTCGAAATTTGCCTGGCCGGCATCGGCCTCGATCTGCCGCCAGAGCATTTCCAAACAATAGCGGATAACGCTGATTTTCATTGATGATTTTAGTTTCCGATCGGCGCCATTCATTTGCGCTTCAAGCGTCCATAAAAACCAAATGGATAAAACTACAAACCACAAAACAACTTCCAAACTCAACGGTTTTTTAAAATTAACATTTTCCAGACCCAGTAATCTTTTGGCGTCGCGGAAGAATTCTTCGATTTCAAAACGGTGATAATAATTGTCGATGATTGTTTCCCGCGAACTTTCAAAATCGTTGGTAATCAAATACCACGGCTCGTCGTTTTTGCCGTCCGGATCCGAAACTACCAGCCGCAGACTGCAAGCGTATTCCCGGACCAGAAGATCATCTCCCAAGGCATCTTTTGCCTTGAATTTTTCTTTGCCCTCGGCAAGACTAAATTGCTTGATTTTCTTGACGCGAATGACAAATTTAAAGCCATTTTGGTCTAAAAACCGGATAACATCCGGACAGGCAAAGCCCCGATCAAAGACCAAATACGGTTTGAATCCAAGAATATTTTCAAAGTTTTTAATTGTTTCAATAATGAACGGATTCTGAAAATCTTTCTTTGGAATATAGGTCTCAAAATATAACGGGACCGCCCGGCCTTTGCGTGTTTGCTTGGCGAACATCAAAGACAAAATCCCATTGCCGAAATCGGAAAAATCGACCGCAACAATATCGCCGTGATTGGCAATGTTCAAATACTTCAAAATTCTGGGAAATATTCTTGGAATTTTTGCATTGCCGGCCAGCCGAAAGGTTTTCATCTTCGCCGCGCACCAGGAGAATGGAGACAATCTGGCGTTGGCGCGCATGCTTTGGATTGGCTTGAGAGCGAATGTTTGCAATCCGAAACTGAATAACTTTTGAGTTTGTTTTTGGGCAAAACATGATACCTCTTGAAAAAAGATGGCTTTTTGTTTTAAGATATTCATAGAAAACAAAAACAGGGATTATTTTGGTTAAAAGTGCTTTCGACAATCACATTTTACCAAAATTGCCCTGTTTTTGCTTTAAATGAGGCTGAAAAAGTGTAGGCACTTCAGCATATTAGACTAGCGGTATTTTGCCATCAGGTCGGCTTGTTCCAGGATATGGCCTTCCATCGCCGCTTCCAGCCGCCCAATCGAAACGCCTTCGTTTATGTACAATTCGGTGTTCAGCGCGTAGAGCGTGAAAGTGTAGCGGTGCGAGCCGCTGGACGGGCAGGGGCCGACATAACCGATCCTGCCGTCAGTGGTTTTGCCGAGCATCGCGCCATCCGGCAGATAACCGGCTTTAATTTCCGTGGTTTTGGGACCAAAATTCCACAATATCCAATGGATAAACATCCCCTCGACCGCATCCGGATCGCGCAAAACCAGCGCCAAAGATACCGTTCCCTCCGGAACGCCTTGGATATTCAATGGCGGATTGATCTCCTCGCCATCGCAAGTAAATCTTTCCGGAAAACCATTGTTGTTCAAAAATAACGGGCTGGTAAGTTTCATCATATTGTTTTTAAGTTGTTTTATGGGATAGTAACGATCGCATATATATACCATGATGCAACTAATCTCCCATATTTCTAAGTAAAAAATGATTAAAGAAGCAAACGGGCAAGACGCAATTCTTCATAGGTGGCTTCATCTCCCAGTAATTCTTTTGCCGGCGTGATCGGATATCGGCCATTCTCATCCTTGCCTCTTTTCAACACCGCCTTCATTTGAATCAATTTTCCGGTCGGAATATCTTTTGCCAATTTTGCGAAGTCAAGCGCCAGACCTTTTTCCTTCATTTTTTCGCAATGGTCAAGGATCGTGCCAACGTTCAAATTTCTTTCCCGCGCGATCTGGACCAAATCCAACCCCTTATCAATCAAAACCCGGGTTTGGCTGACCGTATCCATTTTTTTGGTTTTTTTGGCTTTCGCGGCCGGCGCGAATTGTTTAACCGGCGCGGGAAAAGCGGCAAAGTCATTGGCGTGTTTTAATGATTCCCGGCGCAGTTTGGCGTCGTATTCCAAAACCTCATCGTTAACCCGCAAAGCGATCTCATTAAATCCCGCCAGCGATAATCCCGCCGATGAACGCACCCGCGACAACGCCACATAGCCCATGCCCGGCTCGAAAGACTGGCGCAAATCAACCAGCGCCGCGTCCAAACTCATCCCTTGGCTTTTATGAACCGTTATCGCCCAAGCCAAACGCAACGGATACTGGTTGATTTCCGCCTTGATGTCGCCGTCTTCGGCAATATGCCAGCTGGCAAGCCCCACGTCCATCAAAATTCCCGCGGCAGTGCGGACCATTATCCTTCCCTCTTCAAGCTTCTCCACCACGCCCAAAGTACCGTTAACGTAACCTTCCTCGAAATTGTTTTTAACAAACATCACGCGCGCCCCCACTTTCAAACGTAAAATTTGCGGGGCCAAGCAGCTTTTTTGCAGCCGTTCCGAAAGAGCCGCGGGGCCGATGAGCTCCATTTTGTAGGAAAATTCTTTTCCGCCGATCTTGCCCAATTCAAAACTGTTTTCAATTTCCACGTCAACGTTGTGCGTGTACAGCTTCGTTGGCTCCACCCCCAACTGGATTTTGGCGCCAACGCGCGCCTGCAAATATTTTACTGCGGCACTGCCGGCAATGTTGCCTCTTATGGCATTAAGGGTATCAAGGAAACCTTTATCGCTTTGCCGATGCTGTTCGTCAAGATAACAGATTTTCAAATCAAGATTCCTCCACGCCCGGGAATGGTAAGCGAACAGCGGCCCCAGCCCTGAATCATCGCCGGCGTCAAAATCAAAATTCGATTGCGATAAAGTTTCCTTTCGCCAGTCGCCATCGCCCAAATTCCGATTAACAGGCGGCCCGCCGGCTGGCGAGGCTCGCCAATCCGGCAGTATCCGCCGGATTGGCGGCAACTGGAAAAAATCGCCGCACAACACCACTTGGACGCCGCCAAAAGGCGCGTCGATCTGCTTGAACGCCCGGAAAAGCTGGTCGGCAATATCCAATTGGTACCCTCCCAACATCGAAACTTCATCGATCACCAAAACCGAAGTGCCCAAAAAACGGCGGCGCAAATAGCCGCGCTTCACCAATTCTTTAATATCTTTGGCGGAAATCTCGTCGCGCACCCCCATCCCGGTCCACGAATGGATCGTGATCCCGTTTAAATGCGTGGCTGCGATCCCGGTCGAAGCGGTGACCGCGGCATTGATCCCGCAACCCTTCAACCATTCGATATAGCGGTTCAATAAAAAAGTTTTGCCGCTACCCGCGGGACCGGTAATGAAGGCGTTTTTGCCTGATTTTAATATTTCCAGCGCTTGCTCTTGAGTCATGGTCGTGTCCTTTTTTGGCTTGATACGGTATTATCATTCTATACTCACGGCGGAATCAAATCAATCGCGCGAAAACAAAATCTGCGCGGCAAAATGTATCTATCTATAGAAAAATATTCCTGATCTGCTATACTAATTTTAATAATAAATAACCACAAAAAACCGCATGAGCAAAAAAATTTTATTGGCCGCGTTGATAATCATAATTGCAATAGTCGCTTTCGTTGCGCTAAAATCAAAAAAAGAGACTTCTCAACCGCCGGTACAAAAAAATAACGACGGAACTGTCACGCTGACGCCCCTAAACGCCCAATACTGGGTTGAAACGCAAATAATCCCGCTGGAAAACGGCAAAGCTGAAACTGTCGCTCCCTATGGCGGGGCGAAGCAAACCACGGAAATTTCGGGAGAACCGATCATCGGAGATTTCAATTCCGACGGCCAGCCGGATTACGCGGTGATACTCAAACAACAAACCGCCGATGACTTGGGCGTTTATTATTATGCCGCCATCGCGCTTGTGGACCAGCCAAAGAATTTGATCGTCGGGTCCAATGCCGTGCCCCTGGGCGACCGCATCGAAATTCAAAATTTTGCTGTCGTGAACAACGCGGTCAAAGTGGACTACCTTGATTGGAAAACCGATGGCGACAACGTTGAAAAAACGCCCACCGCGCCCGCCTCAAAAACATTCATCCTCGACGGAGTAATGTTCAAAGAACTGACCGACCGGCGGGCCAATGCCCAGGTCGAAGCAGCCTGCACCGATAACGGCGGCACCTGGAATAAAAGTTCCCTTGAATGCAAAGGATTGGGCCAGGAATGGTGCGCTAAAACCGGCGGCAAATTCAGCGATACTATCTGCAAATTCTAATCACAAATGAAATCATCAATGATTGACCGCCGCCCAAAAGTCGGCGGTCAATATTTTTTTATCCAATGATACTCGCTGTTCCAGAGCGGTTTAAATAGCAGTCTATTTCAATTCGTTGCGTCCGGAATATCCGATCATCAGCAATGCCCAAAACACGAAAGGGAAGAAAACCAGCGCCAGCGCGCCATAAATGCAATAACGGCGCCGGAATTTTAATTTCAATGCCGCCATTGAAAGCAAGAAAATTATCAGCGGGCCAAGATACCACGCCACATTAAAAAGCAAAATCCAAATAACGCCCGATCCGACAAACCCGGCGGCAAAATCATTTATTTTCAGGTTTTTGCGATCCTTGTATATATCAGGATCGAACCTTTTGGCCGGCATCCCGTACATAGTATCTATTAATTTTAATTGTTAATATCATAAACAATAAAAACGAAAAAGTCAATATCGCCGTTCAATCGGCGGCGCCGATTTTGGCGAAAATATCGTTAATGAATTCATTTTTTCGGCGATAATATTCGCGGGTGCTCAACCCATCCCCGCCCAGTTTCATCTTTTCGTAGGTTGCCAACGCCTCTGGATGGGTTTCCAAATAATTCTCGAACTTGAGGCATCCGGTCCAATCATCGGATTCCTCGTTAATTAAGAATATTTCCGCTTTCGTCCCTTCCGTATATCTAACAAACCGAGCCCTTCTTCCCGGATAGACGCTGCCGGGCGCGCCCAAAACTTTCTCCATCCTGCCAAGCATCGGCTTAAACGATTCCGGTGGCACGGGGACATAAATATCCAATTCTCCCTGGCCCGAAATACCCAATTTTGTCGAGCCCCGCAGCTCGATTTTTATATTTTCCTCGATTTCTGATCGCATCTGTTTTGCTAGTCTGAAAAAAATTTCCCGCGCCCGAAAATCGTAAGGCCGTATCTCAACCGCATTGTCATCGGGCAAATGATTGATCCATTTTTCCTGTTCCGAAGTAAGCATATCATTTCTGGCAGTTGGGGCAGTAAAACGTGCTGCGGCCAGCCTGCTTTATGCGTTCGATCTCCATAATTATAATTATTTTAATGTGCGCCCAAAAATGAGTAAAGTGAGCAAGGGTTAGGAACCAAAAGCACTGCCGCAAAAAACAATAACATCCCAATGATAATAATTTTTTTGTTAGCCGCGCGAGGCAAAAACCACACCAAAACCGCGACAATCAGTATATCAATAATTGGGATTGCAAAAACAGCGTTTAGATAAAAAATGCTACTCGTTAACGCCACAATCAAATAACCGGCAGCAAACCATATCACAGCGCCAAGAATAATGCCTGTTATCAAATAAACAGCCTTTCGCAATCCGCTGATTACCTGATTATTCGTTTGTTTTTGATTTTCCATTGTTTTAGTAATTTATTATTTTTCTATTCACATATGTCGGTTTTTTTATTGCATATGCCGCTATCACAAGAACGATTCTTGCAACCCTTTCCGCCAAACTGCGTCTTTAGAATTCCGGAACGGCACACCGAATCATAACTCCAATAAGAATTATAGTCTTTAAAAAAGGCGCCATTATCAATGCATGCGCGCCCATTGCCGCATTGGCTGGCATCGCAACATGTGTGATTAACACAATTATTCGAAACGCAAACACTGTTTGATTCACAACTTTTTCCGTTTGAAGTCGTTCGTATTGAATAGACAGAGCAGGGTCCGGGCAACAAAATTGCCACCGCCAAAAAAACCAAAGCTCCCAGCCAAATCTTGTTTTTTCTTTTTTTTAAAAAAGCAATAAAAGCAAAAATGCCGATAGCAATACAATCCGCGCTGACCGTCAATAAAGGGTCACTTTGGAGAATTGTAAAAAAACCAACGATAAACCATATTAATAATGCCGAAAAAAAGCCGACAGTTAATTCGCCAAATTTATTATGCCGTTCTTTTTTATTTGATATTTGATTTTCCATTTTATTTTTTATTCGAAATTAAATTCAAAACTTTTTCTTTAACAAATATCAAGTAAATTATAACAATAATGCTGATATGCTGAAAGATTGTCAAACCGAGGAACATTACTGGCTCGGCTTTGATGAATTCCAGAAAAAAACGGAATATAAAATAAGAGAGCATTAACTCGGTAAAAAGTTGGCCGGGTTTCAAATCATCGTTTTTCGCCTTGTCCCGCAAATAGAAAAACATCGCTAGCATAAATATTGATTCGAACAATTGCGTGGGGTACCGCAAAATACCGTCGCCAAAATTCACGCCCCAGCCCATATTGGTCGGCTTGCCATAACAACAACCCGCCAAGAAACAGCCGATCCGGCCGATGGCCACGCCCAATGCGATGGCTGGCGCGAACGCGTTGCCCATACGGCGGGTGATTTTCATCTTTTTTTTAACCATCAAAACCGCGATTGTGCCGCCGATCAACCCGCCCACGATTGTGCGGCCATACAAAAATGTGCGCGGGTCGCTAAAATGCGCCGCCACAAATTGGTAATTGATAATCCACTCCAAAATCTTGGCGCCCGCCGCGCCGCCCAATAAACCGGCGATCGCCAGATAAAACCCGTGCTCATCGCCCTGCTGGTTTTTCTTGGCCTCGCGCCAATAAACGATCGCGCCGATAACCAGCGCCAAACCGACAAAAAAACCATAAGCCGGAACATCAACCCCGCCGACGGAAAAAAGTATCGGCCGGATTCCCCATCCGGCCGGAACCACGTGTTCATCTAACATGTTTTCTTGGTGCCCTTAATTCCTTTGGCAAACGCGCAACATTTGTCGCTCCCCGCGCATTCATACAGTTTTGACGCCGGGCAAACTCCCGCCGCCGAAAATGACTTGAAAACCGCAAACCCTAAAACCCAAACCCAGCCAATGGCCGGAGCAACAAAAACCAATAGCAAAGAAACCGCCGAAATTATCGCTGCCAAAGCATGGGCAAAACGCATCGCGTTTTCGTTCACTATCTCCATGGGTGATTTCAAAAATACCCCGAAAGTGTATTTGTACAATAAAATCATCGGCGCCCGCCTGATTTTGAACACCGCCGAAAAAAACATAATCAAACCCGCCAAGGCCAAAACCCGCCAATCGCGCCAGATAAACGCAAGCCATACCAAAATCGTCACCGAATAACGGCAAAAAACAAACGCGTATTTTGGAACCGAGACGGGACGATAGGAAATTTTCATAATTTTAAAATCAAATTACAAAATACAGTTTGCCGAGGTCAGACCTCGGCGATTACGCCGAGGACTGACCTCAAAATGCAAAAATTCAAATGCGCAATTTCGGAAAAAACATTCCTGCCTTCTTTTTATACTTTTCATATTCTTTAAACTCTTGCGACAGCAATTTTTCCTCCTGCTTGGCGCGAAAACACATCGCGGGGACAAATATCAACAAATTGGCCAAAAACGCCAGCCAATTGGAATAGACCAAGGCCGAACCAAAAAACATCCAAATCAAAGACGCGTAAAGCGGATGCCGCACCCAGGCATAGACCCCGGTATCAACCAGCGAATGCCCAAGGTAGATTTTAATATTATCCGACCAATTGCCCCCCAGCTTAGATCGGCCCGCAATGTTCACCATCGCGCCAATAATCATCAATACCAAGCCAATCACGATCATAACTATTCTCACCGTATTATTCTCAACGAACAATACTCCCCAGCCGTTGCGCTCAATCGCATAAAACAAAAAGAAGAACAAAAACATCGTCAACGTCGCCACCGGGCTTTTTTTCTCCTTTTTCTGGTCGTTCCTTTCCTGGAAAAACAAAAAATCAACCGCCACCGCCGCGACCACCGAAAAAATGCATAAACCGACAATACCATTTATTAACAATAAAAAATTATTCATTGCAAAATTTCACCGGCTAAAAAAACAAAGACCCCACAACATTGCAAAAAAAATAAAATTTATGAAATATGGAGCTATAATCCCCCAAACGATGAAATTTCTCTTCGCTTTAACCGCGTAAATAACAAAAAAAACGTAGAAAGCTAACTTAGCGAAAATATTTGCATAATTTAAAACAGCCCACATTTCCTCCGATGCATTTGATATCAACGACAACAAATAAGTTGGTAAATAAATAATAATCCCCGAACCAAAAAAACCAATCAAAAAATCAACAACCTTTTGTTTTTTATTTTTGTAATAACCTTGCACCGACTGATTGTTTTTTATTTCTTCCATAATTTTATTTTTTATACCGGTGTATCATATTATACGCTGAAAAAGGGATTTTTTTAAGGTCAGAAGTAATGACGTGCACGCATTCTTTTTGCATTGATTTGGCATCGAAATTGTATTTGTCGATAAACGACGTGGCGCTGATGCGGAAAGTGCCGTTGTTGATGAATTCCGCTTTCTGATCTTGGTCCATCAAGAGATAATTCGGCGGCAAAATTGTTTTTTGCAAAATCTTGAACATATCCATTATCTGGCAGCAGCTTCCCTTTTTATCCAAAGTC
>JBAYLX010000044.1:0-8567 GCA_041663885.1 Minisyncoccota bacterium
ATGGATCGACGGTTCTGATCGGGGAGGGCAGGATTTACGCGGTTTGGAACCAGGGCGGCGATTACATTTCTTTTTTCACGGCATTTCTGCGGGAAAAATGCAAAAGTTTGCTTCCAAACTATTTAATGGATAAAGCCGCAGCGCTGCCGCAATTCGATATTGCTTTGTCTTCAAAGGAATTGGAGCTGCGCGCCCTGATTTCCAACTGGATTGCTACTCTAGGCCCGGACGAACAGGCTCGCATTGCCGGCGAGATCAATGGCCGGATGAAAGATTATCTGCGTGACCATTACCAGGATTACGAAAAAACCGGGATTGCGGTCGCGGACATTGAATCATTTGAGTTTACGGCCCAGAATCAGGTTTCGGGGCGGATTTCGAGCGCGAGAATGATTGACGATACGCGCGGCAGTTTGCGATTGATCACCGGCTCGGGGCGCGGCGCGGCGCAAAAAATGGCTTGGCTCGTGACCGGAAAAATAGAGCCGCAAGACCCGCAGGCGATATTGAGCAATATTTATATTTTTGGCGATAAATTATCGATTTTGGGATCGCTCGAAAGCCTTGATCTTCCGGCCGGGATTTGCGCGGCTGAATTTGGCGCGGACCGCGTTTATGTTTCCACGTGCCGTTCCCAGGACAATCTGTATGCGATCGGGCTCGAATTGCCGTTGGGGATCGAATCGCAGGGCAAACTTTCGTTTCCATCTTTTTCATATGCATACCCGCTGGATAACGGAAAAATTTTGGATTTTTCAAAAAATAACCGGAAAATACGGATTTCTTTGATTGACGCGGCATTGCCAGCGCGCGCGGCGGCGCTTTCCGAGTATGACCTTAATGATTATTTTGTGGATATGGACGCGAACTACGCGGCATTTTCAATTGACGCGCAAAAGAAAAATTTTTTCGTTCCGGCGGCTCGGGGCGGTTATGTTTTTTCACTTGAGAACAGCCAGATTATTTTCAAAAAAAATGTTTCGGGAGTCGCGGCCAGCCGGTCATTTTTTAATCAAGGCAGTTTGTATTTGCTCGGCGATGATGGCGTTGAAGTTTTTGGCGGAGCGGATTGGGCGAAAACCAAATCGATTAAATTTTGATCTTTGGTTCGTTGCGTTTTATTTTTTGAATGTTAAAATATAAAAATACAAAAAAATAATTAATTCAATAAAATGACAATACTGGAAACTTTTTTAGGCATCACGCCCATGCTTTACGTGTTGATAATTTTGATGCCGCTGGCGCTTTTTGGGTTTCTTTCGATTTCCAAAACAAAGCGGGTCGCCGCGGATCCGGCGAATCCGGCCAGCCCCGGCGACCAACTGAAGGGGAAGAAAACGAATGCTGGCAAAGAAATGCTTTCCGCGTTGTTTTTGGCATCGGCCTTGGCGTTTGGCGCGGCCATTGTTTTTTTTGTGGCAAATATCGTGGCGGATTACAAAGAAAGCCGCGGGATATTCGCCGTGGTAATGCCGGCGGCGACTTTCCCGCCCGCCCCGGATCGCGTTGCTCCGCCCGGGCCGGCGCTGCCCGAAAAAGAGGTTGAGAGCGACGAAGCCAACCCCGAAGCCGCCAGCCTGACTGATGAAGTGGCCAAGGGAAAAAAATAATCTATTATTAAAATAAAACAAATATAAATCTAATAAACCACAAACATGGATAAAGAAAATTTTTTCCAGGATTATAAGGGTATTATCATCGCCATTCTTGCGGTTGCCATTTTGGGAGTTGTGGTGTTGATGAGCACGGTTTTTTCATCAAAAAAGATCGTTTTCAAGAGCGTTCCCAAGCAAACCGCGTCGTTCAAGGCCGGAGAGCCATACACGATCGCGTGGAAGGCAAGCAATGTGGGCCGCGTGGGGATCGTGCTTTTCAGCGGCGACAAGGCCAAGTGGATCGCGCAGGATTTGCCGGCCGCGTCGGGAAAATATACATGGAATTCATATCCTTACCAGGAAGGAGGCACGGACTATTATTTCGCGGTTTTCGAATATCCGTGGCGGAAAGGCGGTGCGATCGCCTACAGTCCGACGGCGATAGAAATTCTGGGCCAGAAATATTCTTCCTGTTATGATTTTGCGGTTGAACAGGGATGGTCGTTCTTGCCGGACAGTTATCCGAATTTGCACAAAGTTTTCATCACCCAATCGACATACGCGGCCAATATGGGCGGATTGGCGGGCGCGGACGAGATTTGCAAAAAAGAAGCCGAGAAAGCTGAATTCGCCGGCAATTATGTTGCTTTCATCGGTTCCGATAAAATATCCGCCAGCGAACGGATAAAGAAAAACGGCATTTTCGTTGAAGCCGAACCGATCGGGACTTTGGCCGAAGGCCGGACGTGCAATCGGCTTATCGCGGAGAATTTGCAAAAACTGCTCGATGTCACCCGCCTGCCGAAAAATCTGGCGCAGGTCGAATTGAGCGACGCGATGTACCGCCGCCTGGGCGATGTCTGGTACGGTCGCCGCACCAATTCAACCGATACCAAATGCCTGCCGGTGGAAATGCAAGGCGTGGTGGGTGCGTATAGCGGCACCTACACCTGCCAGGATTGGTCGATTAACAAGCGCCAGGTCTATTACGGAACAATTCCCACGGAAGCGGACCTGCCCACATGCTACAGTACCGAAGGCAAGAGCGTCAAAGCCAACTACTACGGCGCGCCCGCGGGCGGCTATGACGACAGCAGCTCGCTGAAAGTCATCAACGAAACCTGCGACCAAAACCACCGCCTGATGTGCGTTGAGCAATAAGATAAATTCCAAAATTTCCAATTACCAATTTCCAATAAATGACAAAATGTCAAATTCCAAAATTATTTGACTTTGATAATTAGTAATGTAATATTTTGTATTACACTTAGCAATTCCAAATTATAAACTTATGCGCAATATTGTTACCATTTCTCTGCCCAAGCAATTGGACGACGAACTGGAAAAAGAAGTCAAAACCGGACGGTTCGCTTCCAAGAGCGAATTTGTCCGTTGCCTGATCCGGCTGTGGCAGGAAGAAAAAATATTAAATGAATTGGAACAAGGCAAAAAAGAAATTAAAGCGGGGCTGGGAAAAGAACTTAAATCTCTTAAAGATTTGCGCTAAATATTAAGGCAAATAATATTTGATTCCGATGCGAATTATTTATTCGCCGCGCTTTGAGCGATCATATAAAAAAATACCTGATAGCGTTAAAGACGATGCCGAGCTCGCGGAAAAAATCTTCAGGAATAATCCTCAAGATGCCCGTTTGCGCCTCCATAAACTTGGCGGGAGGTTGTCTGATTATTGGGCGTTCTCGGTTAATTTTGACTATCGCATTATTTTTTATTACGGCGATACCAAGGAAGATATATTTTTTGATTTGATCGGCAATCACGATATTTACCGATAATCGCTTGTTGCCGCAATTAATTTTTAATTTTTGAAATTTATTTGAAATTGGTAATTGGAAATTTTGATATTATTTTTTTGGTGTTTTTGTAAAAAAAAGAGAGGAAGTAGAAAGAGATTAAAGAGTTAAGAGTCGGGGGTTATGTCCCTAATCTTTTTGCTTTAAAAATCCCAGTCACCTCCTCTATGGGGGCCGAGACATTCTCGGACCCATTATTGAGTTGGATCGTTTCCAACTCCTTACCGAATGTTTTTACCTTTTCGGTAAGATTGTTCATGCTTATCGAGGAGTTGTTCTCCTCAATAAACTGCGTTACGTTCTTAGCTAAGGGCTTGATATAATCCAGCCCTTTCTCACCAACCTTTTGTGTTTGGTTGATGATGGGGTTAAAGTCTGTCGTTAAGCTTCCGTTGTTGTTCTTGAGGGTTAGAATACCCTCCTCGAATTTGACAGTCGGGTTTGTTTCGACAAACTCTGTTGCTTGTTTTCCGAGATCTCCGAGAGTGTTTTTCACACCCTCATAGGAGAGCTCGAAGGCGTTACCACTCTGGCATAACATTGCCAGAGCAATGCAGGTCAATACTGCGCCTGCTAACAAACTATTTCTCCTTGTTTTTTTCATAGGGATGACCTCCTATAAATTATTTCCTACCCAGTCAGTACCCCACTTCCATAGGGTCTGAACTGGACTTTCTTTCAATTCGTTCGCCGACTGATTCAATGAGTCGGCTCCTGACTTGGCCTGTTGGGCCCAGCCGAGGAGCTCCTTTGCCTCCTGATAATAGGAGGTGAGCTGATCGAATGTGCCACTCGCCATGTCCCAGGCTTGCCCGGCTTGGGTGGGGTATTGAATCCACCCAATAAGTCCTACGATGGCGATTACCGCTAAGATGTAAAGTATCGGCGTTACGATGCCGAAAAACATCTTTTTAGCAAACCTATATACTATATAGACGCCTAATATCGCCAGGACGATCAGAGCCACGCCTTTTAGGGCGGGGTACTGATCAAAGCAGGCGGTCAAATACCTCAACGCGAGGTCGATGATCGCCCGGACAACTAACATCCAATCTGTCATTTCAAATCATCCCTGTTTATATTATAGCATAAAATTGGTAAAAGTCAATGATTGAGGTTGCGGCGGATAAGGGGTAAAATGGAGGATAAATACGTTTGATTTCAAGCAAAAAATGCGATGGCAAAGAGAATCGGGAAAAAACAACCAAATAGAGGGGAAATTGCGATTTTTAAGGCTAAATTTGGGCCGGAAATCAGGGTGAATATCAAGAATGAAACGATTTGGTTGGCGCAAGAACAAATTGCGAGTGTTTTTAGTTGCGAAAGAAGTGTCATCACTAAGCATATAAACAATATTTTTGTTTCTGGTGAATTAAAGGAAAAAAGCAATGTGCAAAAATTGCACATTGCTATTTCCGATAAGCCAGTTAAGATATATAGCCTTGATGTAATTCTTTCCGTTGGCTATCGGGTTAATTCCAAAAAAGCAACGCAATTCCGGATTTGGGCGACGAAAATTTTGAAAGATTATCTGGTTAAGGGATACGCGGTTAATGAAAGCCGTATTTTGCTGGTCAATGAGCATTTTTTGCAATTACAACGAACCATTGAATTTTTACAAACCAAAGCCAAAACAAAATTGCTGGCAGGAAGGGAAAATGAAATTCTGGCATTGCTTGGCGATTACGCCAAAACGTTGCGGATTTTGGAGCAATATGATCGCGATGCGATTGTTTTGCAGAAGGGCATTGCGGGAAAATTTATTCTAAATTATGCCGATGCGATTAAGGTGATTGAAGAAATAAAAAATGGGACGGGCGATCTTTTCGGGATTGAATATGAAGGCAAGTTCAAAGGCATAATCGGCGCAATCCAACAGACATTTGGAGGCGAGGAGCTTTATCGCTCCATTGAAGAAAAAGCCGCGCATCTTTTGTATTTTGTTATCAAAGATCATCCGTTTGCCGATGGCAATAAAAGAATCGCTTCCTTTTTGTTTGTTTATTTTTTGGATAGAAACAAATATCTTTACCGGACAACAGGCGAGCGTAAAATAAACGATAACGCTTTGGCAGTTTTAGCGCTTTTGATTGCGATTAGCAATCCGAAAGAAAAAGATAAAATGATCGGCATCGTTACTAATTTGCTGGCTGAATAATTACTATGAAAAACCCGTTTAAACCGATATCGATTTCGCTTTCGCCCAATACCCAGGCGGATGACGTCAAATTGGCGTTTTCGTTGGTTTTCAGGCCGGGAAAATGGAAGGCCAGGGAGATCGTTAAAAGCCGGGTTTTGAACGGACCGGAGGGTTTCGCGTTCGGGGATGCTTGCGCGGAATTGGAGCTGAAATTCTGCCAGTATTTGGGGGTTAAGCACGCGTATTCGTTCAACAGCGGCCGGTCGGCGCTGGTGGCGATTCTGGACGGCTTGGGGCTTGAGGAGGGCTCGGAGGTGTTGTTGCAAGCGTTCACGTGCAATGCCGCGGTTAATCCGATCCGCTGGGCCGGACTGGCGCCGATTTTTGTTGATTGTGACCAGAATTACAATTTGTCGGCGGAAGATTTAAAGAAAAAAATTACGCTAAAGTCACGCGTAGTAATGATTCAGCACACGTTCGGTTTGCCGGCGGACATTGATGAGATCAAAAAAGTCTGCGATGAAAATAATTTGATTTTGATCGAAGACTGCGCGCATTCTTTGGGAGCGGAATACAAAGGCAAAAAAGTCGGCACGTTCGGCAAGGCCGCGTTTTTTTCTTTCGGCCGCGACAAAATGATTTCTTGCGTTTATGGCGGCATGGCAGTGACGAGTGACGCGGCGCTGGCGCAAAAATTGAAAGACTATCAAAATAATTGCGGTTATCCGGGTAATGGCTGGATATTGCAGCAATTGCTGCATCCGGTGCTGATGAACTGGCTGGTTTTGCCGACATATTCGTTTCTGGGCCGGTATTTACTGGTACTGTTCCAATGGCTGCACATTTTGTCGAAAGCCATCCATTGGAAAGAAAAGCGGGGATTGAAACCTGACTATTTTCCCCACCGAATGCCGAATGCTTTGGCGATTCTAGCGAACAACCAATTCAAAAAGTTAGAAGCGTTTAATTTGCATCGCCAGAAAATATCCGAATTTTATATAAACGAGTTTAAAAATAGTGCCTTTGCCATCCTGCCGGCACCGGACGACCGGAAACAAGTTTTCTTGCGGTTTGCGATCCGGCATGGCAAGGCTGCGCGGATAATCAAGCGGTGTTGGAGAAAAAATATTCTGGTCGGCGACTGGTACCGCACGCCGGTTGATCCCTTCGATACTAAACCGGAAACCGTGGGATATGTTAGAGGCAGTTGTCCGACCGCGGAAGAATTCAGCGGTAAAATGATCAACTTGCCGACCCATATCAATATTGACGGCAAGAGCGCTAAAAGGATCGTTAAATTCATCAAAAATACAAATGGAGTTCAAAGAAATAACAAATAAATTGGAATGGGAGGGGTTTTTGGGAAAATGCGGCCAAAAAAGTTTTTTGTGTTCTTGGGCGTGGGGCGAATTCCAAATTCTGCAGGGGTTTAAAATCAAGAGGCTGGGGGCGGTGGATAACTCGGGCTTGCGGGCGGTGGTTTTAGCGGTTAAAATAAAAGCGAGGAGAGGCACATATATTCTGATACAGCATGGTCCGAATTTTATAGAAACAAATCAGGGCGAAATCGAAAAAATTCTTAAAGAATTATTTTTTGAGTTGAAAAAATGGGCAAAAGAAGAAGGCGCGAGCTTTATCCGTTGCGCGCCGTTATTGGAAAGAAGCAGGCAAAATCTGGAAATGTCCAAAGCGATGGGGTTTCGGAAGGCACCGATGCACGCAAACGCGTATGAAGCCACTTGGAAGCTGGATATTGGATTATCCGAAGAAGATTTATTCAAGGGAATGCGCAAGACTACGCGGTATTTGATCCGCCAGGCGCAGAAAAATCCAGATATAACGATTGAACAAAGCACTAATCCGGCCGATATCGCGATTTATCAGGGGCTTAATCGGAATGTGGGAGAGCGGCAGAAATTCGCGGCATTTTCAGATGAATATATAAAACGGGAGTTTGAACTGTTTGCGGGTGAAAGAGAAGTATCGTTTTTTTTCGGAAAATATCAAAACGAAATTGCCGCCGGATCAATGGTTGTTTTTTGGCAGGATACCGCCTATTACCATCAAGCCGCGTCATTGGGTAAATTCGCGAAATATTCAATTCCTTATTTGTTGCAGTGGGAGGCGGTCAAAGCAGCTAAGGCGCGCGGATGCAAGCGGTATGACTTTTGGGGATACATTGATCCGAAAACTGATCCAAAACATCCCTGGGCCGGTCCAACGCTGTTTAAGATGGGTTTTGGCGGAGGGGCGTACGAATATTTAAAGACGATGGACTTGCCGCTGTCTTGGAAGTACTGGCCGGTATTCATCTTCGAGAATTTGAGGAAGCTGAAGCGAGGGTTGTGATGTAAAATGTAAATATCAAAAATCAAAATGACAATGCAAATTAATAAAATGTCGCAATCGGAATCTGGTATTTTTTTGAATGATTATCTTTGCACTTTGATTTTTGATTTTTAAATTATTAATGACTCGCCGGAATTATAAAAAACCCCATCGGGCAAAAAAAGTCAAACCGCTTGTCGCCAAAGCATCTTTTTGGCGCGCGGTTTTTGGAGTATCGGCCGCGAGCGGCTTGGTGTGGCTGGTTTGTTTTTCGCCCGCTTTGGAGGTCAAGGAAATCAAAATCACCGGTACTGAGAAAGTAAGCGGCCAGGATTGCGTCAAAGTGATCGAGGACGAAATCTCCAAGAAAATCGCGATGTTTGATTCGAAAAGCATCTTGCTGTTCAATCTTGACCAGGCGAAAAATGATATTTTGGCACGTTATCCACAGATCCAGAATATTAAAATCGAGCGCCAGTTTCCGTCAAAAATTTATGCTTCGGTCGAGGAGCGCCGCGGCATCGCGGTTTTTAACGCTGGGGGTAAGAGCTATCTTGTTGATGATGGCGGAATCGGATTCCAGGAAATCGATTCGCCGCCGGATTTGCTGGCAATCAGCGATAGCCGCGAAGCGGAAGTCGTGATGGGCGGACAAGTTGTTTCCAAAGAGGTTTTGTCGGGAATATTAAG
>JBAYLX010000045.1:0-8335 GCA_041663885.1 Minisyncoccota bacterium
CAGGATTCGGTGCTTAATTACGAGCCCCATGTCGCGCTTTTTTCCAAAAAAGGGGGCATGGAAACGATTGAAAAATTTTTGCGGCAGGCCAAGGAATTTTTGGCGCCGCGGGGAATGATCTATCTGGAATTCGATCCGCAGCAGGCCGGCCGCCTGCGAGAGGCGATCGAAACCGAAGAGTATTCATCGTTTGATCTGTTTAAAGACCAGTTTGGCATGTGGCGTTTCGCGAAAATTATCAAATGATCGGGAATATGAAAAAAATCATTATTGTCGAAAGCGAGCCGACGCAAATCAACCTTTACCGCCGCATTTTCGAGAAGACGGGTTTTGACGTTGAATTGGCATCTAGCAAGGAACAAATGCTCGAAGAGCTCCGCGAAATACGCAATGGCGATTCAAAAAAGCCCGATTTGGTGGTTATGGATTTTATGCTTGACGACGGCCACGGCATTGAAGTTTTGAAAGCGATAAAAAAACATATTCTCACCCAAGACGTTCCGGTGTTTGCGGTTACCAATTACCAGAATCCCGATCTCGACCGGCAAATCCGGCAGCTTGGGATAACGCCGGAAAAATACCTTATTAAAGCGCATTACACTCCGAGCGAACTGATCGATATCGTGAGCCATTATTTGGGCAAAAAGGACCAGATCGGGACAACGCTTTCCTAACTGTTTTTTAGAATCGCGGCTTGGCCGCGTTTTTTTGTTACAAACGGCAAAATAAAGCTGTGGAAAAACCAGGCGTTTTGGCTTTATTTCTGCCTGATTTGACAATGTAAAACCATGGGGGTAAAGTAGGTGTAGGTGATAAAAAGTGGTGGAAAGTGGGGAAGAATGGAGAGTGTGAAATTTTCTTGGCTGATTATTTTTTTGAAGCGCATAATTTTCTGTTGAAAATTTGCTTTCGCTTCTGCCGTCGCAGGCGCGGCATCAAAAAAATAATCAGCCAAGAAAATTTCGGGGGAGGGGTTAAATTTGAGATAATTCCATGTTTATCGGCGAATACACATATTCAATAGATGACAAGAAAAGATTGGCGGTTCCGCCGAAATTCCGCCAGCAATTGAAAAAGGGCGGGGTGATTACCCGCGGTTTGGATAATTGCCTTTTCCTTTATTCGAATGACGAATGGGGGAAGCTGGCAAAAAAGCTGAGCGAGATGCCGTTATCGCGGGCGGACGCGCGGGGATTTTCCCGGATCATGCTTTCGGGCGCGATGGAGGTTGATTTTGATAACTTGGGCAGGATACTGGTGCCGGATTATTTGAAGGATTACGCGCAGTTGAAAAAAAAGGTGGTGGTGGCCGGGCTTTACAACCGCATTGAAATCTGGGACGAAGACGCTTGGATTTCCTACAAGCAAACAACCGAAAAAGAAGCGGGCAACATTGCCGAAAGGCTTAATGAACTGGGTGTCTGAGAATAATTTTCAATTTTCAATTTTCAATTTTCAATCAAATTTCAATATATCAATGAATCAAACGGGTAACGGTTAGTATCCTTTTTGAATCATTGGAATTTGAAACATTCATTGAAAATTGGAGCTTGAAAATTGGAGTTTGAAAGTGCATATCCCCGTATTACTAAAAGAAACGATTGAGGCGCTTGATCCCAAGCCCAATGAGAATTTCATCGATTGCACATTCGGATGGGGAGGGCACAGCTTGGCGATCCTTGAAAGAAACGCACCTAACGGATTGGTGCTGGGGATCGAATGGGATGGCCAGAGCTTGGCGGCGCTGCCCCAAGAAGTGCAAAAAAATCCGCGGCTGATGATTGAAAACGATTCCTATGTGAACATCGCTGCGATCGCGGAAAAACGCAATTTTGGAAAAATCAGCGGCATACTGTTCGATTTGGGAATGTCATCGTGGCATGTTGACGAGAGCAAAAAAGGATTCAGTTTTTCCAAAGATGAGCCGCTGGATATGAGATACGCGAAAGACACGCCGCTGACCGCGGAACGGATCATTAACGATTATCCCGCCGCGAAGCTGGAAATATTATTTGAAAATTACGGGCAGGAGCGGAGGGCCGCGAAAATAGCGAAAGCAATCGAAAAAGCGCGGATGGCAAAACGGATCGATTCAACCGCGGCTTTGGCGAGGATCGTTGAAGCGGCCGCGGGAAGATCATACGCGCGCCCCGCGCTGGCGAGGATATTCCAGGCGTTGCGGATCGAAGTGAACGCCGAATTTGAAAACATTTCCCGCGGAATTGATGATGGTTTTGAAATAATGGCCGGAGGCGGCCGGATGGCGGCGATAACCTTCCATTCTCTGGAAGATGGAATCGTAAAAAGAAAGTTTCGGGAATTGGTTAAGCTGGGAAAAGCAAAACTGCTGTTCGCCAAACCGATCGTTCCCGGTGAAGAAGAAGTGCAAAAAAATCCGCGGTCAAGATCGGCAAAACTGCGGGCAATCGAAAAGATTATCAAATAAAATTTTTAACCAATAAACACAAACACCATGAGCCGGCAATCAAAATCACGCGCAAAGAAAGAAATAAAAGCCTTCTGGGCAGGATCGTCTCTGTTAATCGCTTTGTTTTTGGGAGGGGCGGTTTTGCAGATAAACGGTTATATCCATCAGAATTCGCTTTTGAGCGATTCCAAAAAGCAGATTACCGCGATCACTTCGGAAAATGATGTGTTGGAAGTGAAGCTTTCCCAAACCAATTCTTTGGAGAATTTCAATCAATACGCGGTGGCTCAGGCGGATAATTTCGAGAAAGTTGATGTTGCCAGTGTCCTTTATATTCACGCGGCAAACGACCAATTGGCGAAACGCTAGGCGTGGCAAGAAGTTTGTTTTAACGATTCAAATTAATTCGCCTCGCGGCGGCCGCGAGGTATTTTGTTACAAATTCCCAATCAATATGATCGCGAAAAAAGAACCACGGATTGGAAACAGCCATTGGCGGACGAAAACGGTTTTGGGATGCTTGCTTTTGCTTTGCGCTGCGGTTGCCGGCCGCCTGTATTACCTCCAGATTGTTTTGGGGGAACATTACCGCGCCTGGGCCCAAGGTTTGCAGTCATATTCGCGGCAAGGGGTAAAGATTGAGCGCGGCGAAATATTTTTTTCGGGCGGGGAGCCGCTGGCGATAAACAAAGATTTTTTCTATGCCTATGTTTCGCCGATGAACATCAAGGATAAAGGCGCGGCGGCGGAACAGGTGTCGCAAGCGCTCGGCTTGGATAAAGGTGATTTGCTGAATAAATTCAACCGCGATTCGCTTTATGTTTTGCTCAAGGAAAAGCTGAACGACGATGAATTTTTGAAAATAAAAGAAGCCAAGATCGAGGGCGTATATGCTGACAAAAAGAAAATGCGCTATTACCCGCAGGGAAGCGTGGCCGGACAGCTGGTGGGATTCGTCAATGACGACGGCGCGGGGCGCTATGGTTTGGAAGAATATTACGATGAAGAACTTTCCAAAGGGAAAAGCATTGTGCTTAATGTTGATTACAATATCCAATACCAGGCGGAAAAAATACTGATTGCCGCCCGGGAAAAATTGAACGCGATGGAAAGCGAAGCGATCGTGGCTGATCCAAAAACCGGCGCGATTTTGGCGATGGCCAAGACTCCGAATTTTGATCCCAACAATTACAAAGATTACGCCAAAGACAACATCAATATTTTTAAAAACGAATCCTGCCAGACGTTGTTTGAGCCCGGTTCAGTTTTTAAAGGGATAACGATGGCGTCGGCGTTAAACGAAGGGAAAGTCACTCCCGATACGAAATATACCGATACCGGCATATTGAAAGTTGGTCCGGATACGATTTACAATTACGGCCATCGTTCTTACGGCGTGCAGACGATGACCAATGTCCTGGAGCATTCGATAAACACCGGCGCGGCTTATGCCGAAAGCCAGTTGGGCAACCAGCCGTTTGCGGATTACGTGGAAAAATTCGGCGTGTTCGAGCCGACCGGAATCGATATGCCCGAAACATTTTCTTCGAATTCCGGCTTCAAAAAGGGCTACGCAATTAATTATGTTACGGCGTCATACGGCCAGGGGATATGGATGACTTCGATCCAGCTGATTCGGGCCTATTCGGCGTTGGCCAATGGCGGCTGGCTCGTCCAGCCGTCGCTGGCGCGAGAAGGCCGCAAAGATAATGACCAAACAAAGATTCGCCAGGTGATCGACGAAAAAACGTCAAAAACGATTGCAACGATGCTGGCCAGCGTGGTTGACAACGGCTTTGGCAAAGCGGCCAAGGTTTCGGGTTATACGATCTCGGGAAAGACCGGAACGGCGCAAATGTCGTGGTCGACTTTGGGCATCGACCAGCGCGGCTATTCGGACAAGACCACGCAAAGCTTTATCGGTTTTTTTCCGAGCGGCGACCCCAAGTATTTGATTTTGACCAAAATGAAAGCACCCGAAGCCAATACCGCGGAATACTCGGCCATTCCGATTTTCACCGAACTGGCGAAATACGTTGTCTATGTCACGCAACTGCCGCCCAACGAAGAAATCAAAAAAAAGCCGCTCATCGCCGCGCCCTTGATTCCCGCGGCAACCGCGGCAGCGGTAACCGCAGCTCCAACCGCAGAAACAGCGCCAAATCCGAGCGTTAGCAATTGATAAACAAATACCAAAAAGCCAGGGGAATCCTGGCTTTTATTTTTGGCGGCCCCAACCGGAGTCGGACCGGTGTTCCTTGGTTGAGAACCAAGTGTCCTAACCGCTAGACGATGGGGCCTTCGGCAACAGACTCTTGAAACATATAAACATTAGCAAAAATTCATATTTTTTTCCAGCTTTCGCAATTGAGAGTTTGTTTTTCGAGTAAAAAATGATATCAGCGTGCACGATTCGGAGTTAATAGTGAGTTATTCGAAGATACATTCGCAATTATTGTGTTACTATTATCGGCATACTTATTACGAGGCTCAAGATTATTTTGGCAGTAATTTTTTTTCTGGAAGACGAGGATCTAAAAAATCGCACAATAATTAATGTATATATGATATATATATACATAAGTGCCAGATGCTTCGATGTTTTTTCTGGCAATTTTTTAATTTGAAGTGGCTTTAAACCGGCCTTAAATCGGCCTTAAATCGTGGATTTTTAGACTAAATTGTGATATTTTATAATGAAAAGATTGATGATTTGTATATTTCTTTAAAACACTCTTTTGATTTAGGAATAAAAGAAATGAAAAGTTAGAAAGAAGTGTTGTCTATCTGCGGTAATTTTATAGTTTATATGGGTCAAGCCACTAGTACATCTGAATATTTTGGGATTTTTGATGGTTGGGAAAAAAATGTTTTTTGGATAATAATACCCCTGTTTTTTGGGGTTATTTTCAATTTGTTTAAAAAGATATGGAACGATTATTTAATAAATAAGCCAAAGATAATTATTTGCGAGGTTGGCATTGAACGTCTCAATTACCCATTCCCTGAATCGTATTATATAAAGTATATTAATAAACATTATTATATTTCTAGGGAAGAGATAAGCAAAAAAATTGCCGACAATACTTACCAGGAAAAGGTGCAAGAATCAAGTCAAGCAATACCCAATATAAATGTTGATTTCGGAAATGAAGTAATGACTAATTCAACATCGATTGTAAAAAATAAAATAGAAATTAATTTTAGCAAAGAAGATTTGAAAAAAATTTTAAAGATGTTTTTCTTAAAAGAAAATACGAGAATATGCTTATATGATATTTTAAAACAAAAATTGAAATCAAGAAAAAATATTGAAATAATTCTAGAAAGTGGCGATAAGAGTAATGAAATTTCTAAAATATCTTTTGATAAATTAGACAGCGATGACTTTGAATGTCCAGATGAACATATAAAAATTATTAATCGTAGCAAGTAGTATGGATAATATAACTTTAGAAAAAATAAATTCAATAATTAAATCGACTCAATATCTTGAGAAAAAAGATATAATTTTAGATTTTTTTAAAATTAAAAAATTAAGATATTATTTTCTAGAGAAATTGCCGAGGGAATTTGATGATTTGACGGAAATTGATTATATTTTGCGAGAGTTGAAAAATGATTTGAACCCGTTTGCGCTTTTTGATATTTTGGAAAAGAGTATAAGCCCAAGAAACAACGATTATATTTTAAGCTTTATTTTCGAAAATTATGAGATATTTGCTAAATCGTTGGGAAAAGAAAAGTTTGACAGGATGTTCCAAGAACGCGCATTAAAAATAGTCGAGAAAATCGTTTATGCCGATGGAGATCAAACAGTTAGTGCGCTTGAATTTTTAACAAAGCTTGTAGAAAAAAGAAAATATATTTCTTTCGGTTTTAATCTGCATGATGATTTGGAACAAGAGAAGGAATTGGTTTCCAATATATTATTTAAAATCACAGAAAAAAAAGGTATTGACGAAGGGATTATTTCATTGATCGCGAAAAATTTTGATTTAATTTCTGATTTTCTTAGTCATTTTACCCATACTTCAGATCCCATTTTCAATATTTTGAAAAAATATATTGCTCAAAGCGATGATTTTGAAAATACCTTTATAGAAATTGTAGCTGTTCTAATTAATCAGCATCTGACCCTTGATCATTATAAAGATCAAAAGGGTAAGAATAGGTTTGAAGGCAATGAATGGTATGGAAGTGGTATCGCGCAAGGAGGTTCTAATTTTTCGATTTCTGATCGCCATTTCGTTAGCGATGTTTTAAGGCCGTCTTTGGATGAATATTATCAAAAAGATCCGGGCAGAGCCTTTGAATTTATAAAATCATTTTGTATTTGGCGCAAAGATAATAAAATAACGATCGACAAAGATCATCCCGATTTTCTTTTGCGGGCAGCGATTGGAATATTGCTCAAAGAATCGCGAAAAGGGAACAAGGAAGCAAAGGATATTATATTTGAGTTTTTCGAAATGACTAAGGGGATTCCCAGCAAGGTAGATGTAATTTTTCAAGAAATTAGTAAAGGAAATTATGAATTTACCGATGCACAGAAGTTTGAATTTGTCCAAAAACAAATTAAAACAAAAATTTATCGAGGTTTGCCCGCTAATGTTTTTGTTCTAAAAACAATCATTTCGTTGATGAACAATGGATTTGCTCCTGCTATTGATTTGCTTTTCGAATTGATGGGAAACGACATGCTGTATAAGAGTATTTGGCATGCGGAATCGTTAATAACTGAAATGATTGAATCAATGGTTGATTATGACCCAATTAAGGCATGGGAAGCATTTAATATATATATTGGAACCGATCATTACAAAAAAGGAATCGGAACCTTCGATGCTTATCCGGTTAGCAACTTATTTAATAGTTTTTTGAATAATCCAGATATTTATCAAAATTGTATTAAACTGTTGAATGTTTTAGTAGATCAAAAAGAGCCATTAACCAACAACCAGCAAATACTGATTTGCAATGGAATTTTAAAAAACAAAGAAAATGATGGCACGGATGACGCAAGTTCATTGATGAAAATCTATGATAATTTTTTGTGGCCGCTAATAAGCATTAAACTAAAAAGAGATTTAAAGCGAGATTATAAAAATGGAAATTATGGCATGATTTACGATAAATTTCCGTTTGACAACGCTCGTGAATTAATTGTTCAATTTTCCGAAAGATTGGCAAAAAATAAAAAAATAGAAGAAGCCTTGAATATTATTGAAATTTTTATAAACGATCCCGATCCGTTCATTCCTGATGGCGTTGGCCCAAGCGATCAAAATGGAGAAGATGATGAACATAGAAGAATTATGAAGGGCGAAGAAATCCATTCGATCAGTACCGTGAGGGGATGGTGCGGTTGGGCGTTGGCACAATGTTCCGTTTTGAGTGGAAGGCCATATTTGCATAAAATAATCGAGCTGACTAAAATATTGGCGGAAGACGATAATTTACAAGCCGCAAGCTATGGGGCGACCGCTTTGGCGGGATTGGCTCGTAACCGGCTTACTGTTATGCCAGATGATGCGAATGTTTTGTTTTTTGGAAATAATACAAAAGAGGCTCTTGAAAATGCGAAGTTTGTTGAAAAAATTGCTTTTGATTTCTTGAATAAGATAAAACGATTAAATAAAGAAGCACAGACCGGGCTCTCCGCGACACTATTGCATTTATTTGATTCGATCAGGATATTAAGCCAGAAAGATGCGAAAGAACTGATAATCAATTCGATTGCGGTGATGAGCGACGAAACAATAAGTAAAGCGGTGCCGTTGATTATCTATTTTACCGAATTTAGGGAAGATAATTATAAAGATTGGAAATGGCAAATGCCCGGTTTATATGATGATTTGAAAGATTTTGATAGTAAACCTTTCAAAGAGTGCCTTTGTGAAATTA
>JBAYLX010000046.1:0-7572 GCA_041663885.1 Minisyncoccota bacterium
AAATGTTCCTGGTAACATCCGATCTGACCGTTCAACTGGCGATACCATTCATCTTTGCCCGAAGAACCCTTGCAATCGATGGATTTTTGCAAAATTTCGGAAATCGCCTGATGAAGTTTTTTTATTTCTGCGGATTTTAGTGTGTTGGCGGGGCGAAAAGGATATATTCCCGCCTTAAACAACGATTCGTTGGCATAAATATTACCGATGCCGCCGATCTTGGTTTGGTCCATCAACACCACCTTGACCGCACGCGATGTTTTTGCCAAAACCGCGGCCAAGTTTTCCAACGTGAAATTATCTTTAAACGGCTCGATCGCCCCCGATGGTTCTTCTTTGAAATCTTCAACAACCTTCATCCACGCGAATTTGCGGGAATCATTGAACAACAGCTTCGTCCCATCGTCAAAATGCAGGATGACGCGCGTGAACCTCGTGTCAAAATTTTGATTTCCGGAATCCAAAAAAAACTGGCCGTTAAGCTTGAAATGGGCCAGAATCGCGCTCCCGTTGCCCAGGAATATGCGCAATACTTTAGCGGCGCGGCCAACGCCGATAATTCTTTGGCCAACGATAATTTTTGGATCGCCGCCGAACATATTCGGCTCCAAAATCTCAACGCGACGGATAGTCTTGCCGACCACCGCCCCCTGCAGCTGCCTCCTGATTGTTTCAACTTCGGGTAATTCAGGCATATTAAGAGTGTAAAGAGAAAAACTAAAAGTGTAAAACAAAAATCAACCAAAGAAAAAAAGCTCTTCGATACTCACATTAAAAACGCGTGCGATATCGTAAGCTAACTTTAATGACGGCACATATTTACCTTGTTCCAAAAAAATTATAGTTTCCCGGCGAACACCAACAAGCTCGCCTAATTCCTCTTGGGTTAACGTTTTTTTTACCCGATAATCCTTTATTTTAGTATAAAATTCCGTTTTTGCCATTATTAATTTGATCTATTTTCGATTTTGAAAATATTTAAACAGCAAGCTTTGCATAATCATCAGCGCGCACGCCGAATAGGCTAAAATTTGCGCCGCCAATTCATACCGAAAATCGGTCGCCCTTTGCGCCATAAGGATCATCGCCACAATGGCCGCAAAAACCGCATATATATTCAGCGACCATCGCGCCGCGTCACCAGCGTTACGGTAATCGCGTTCATCGGCCATCACTCCATTAACCCGCTTTTTCATCATATACAGCGCGATCGCGGCGGTAATGCCGACAACAATCGGCAAGATGTAATTTCCTTGCACCACCGCGATTGAGCAAACTGCGGCAACCAGCATCGCAAAAACGATCCTGACCGTATAAAAAGTTTTTTGATTCATATTTTTTGTTTATAATCCAATGTTAGTTTATTCTAACATTTTTGTCAACCCCCTCTGTCGAGCCGGTCAATCCCAAGAAGAACGGCCGTCGCCCGTGATCGGAATTATACTGCCCAAAAAACGCGGCTGGGTGTTGGTAGCAACATCCCAAAAAGCCTTAGCGCGCGCGCCATTCTCCCGCAAAACATTATAATATCCCAAGTTATAGGTTCGTAGATCCGCATTGATCCCGACCGCCTCCACGCCAACGCTTCGCGCGATAAATAACGCGCGCGGCAAATGAAAATCTTGGGTGGAAATTATCAGCGAGCTTACTTGAAAAATATTCTTGGCGCGGTAAATACTGGAATAGGTATCAAAACCGGCATAATCAACGAATAAATCCCCTCCCGGCACGCCATTTTTCAAAAAAAACTTTTTGGCGGCGTTTACTTCATCGTAATTTCCGACACTATGGTCGCCGCTCACTAAAATTTTTTTAACCTTGCCCAAGCGATAAATTTCCAAAGCCATGCTGGCGCGATCGTAAAAAATCGCGCTCAATTGGCCGTTGCGGTAAACCGCCGCGCCCAAGACTAAAACCGCCTGCGATTGCGGCAAATCATCAATGCGTTCATATATTGCCGATTGTTTTCCGGAAATCGCCACGTAAACATCAGCCGCGACGGCAAATATGACCAGGACGCAAGCGGTTATCAATAACGCTTTTATTATTTTTTTTATAATTTCTTTCATCTGGCGCGTTAAACCGTTAATTTAACTTAGCAAAAAAACATTTTATTGCAAAACCAGCCATTTACTTTAATGATGCCAATTTCAACACGGCAAGAAGCAAATCCTTGACATAATTACCAAAAAAGGCAAAATATATAGTATAGTGGAATAAAAGAGCACCGCTCAAGGCCTTCCCCCCGCGTTTAAATTCGGGGAAATTGTTTTTTACCGCTCAGTGCAAAACAATGATCGCCAAATTCATCCAATCTTTGTTCGTAAAAAGCTGCGCAAAAGGCTCAGGTATTTTGCTTGTCATTACCGGACCGAGCGGAGTGGGAAAAGACACCGCCAAGGAGCTGTTCTTGAAAAGAAACCCTGATTTTCAAAAAATTGTCACCGATACCAGCCGATTGCCGCGGCAAGGCGAGGTAAACGGAGTGCACCACAACTTTTACTCCAACGATGAGTTTAAGCAGCGGATAAAAGAAAATAAATATCTTGAATATGTTGAAGTCCGTCCGGGAGAATACAAAGGTGGAAGCAAAGAGGCAGTTTCGGCGATATTGAACGGTAAAAATGTGATTTGGCAAGTTGATGAGTACGCGATGGCGCATATTAAAACCATTATTAGGGAAAATATGCCCGAAATGGCGGACTGCATATTGGGAAAAACCATTACCGTATATATCGCCCCGGAGGATTGGGATCAATTGCGGGAACAATATTTCCGGCGCGATCCGGACGCTTCCGAAGAAAAATTCCTGGTTAAATTGGCGCGCGACCGCGAAATGTGGTGGCAGTATCACGATCGCTATGACCACATTGTCATCAATAAAAGAGGAAAAATCAACGATACCGTCGCCGCCATCGAAAAACTGGTTGCGCGGAAAGCGGAATCGCTGGCAAACAATCAAATCGCTGCCCCGGCAGTAGCTTATTAATTGACCCGCAGTAATCTTTGTTGACTGCGTTTTTTTATACAAATCCCGCTTATGGCAACAATCAAAATTTCCAAATATTTATCGGAAGCCGGCATCGCCTCCCGCCGCAAGGCGGAAACCCTGGTCGCCCAAGGATTGATTTTTATTAACGGCAAAAAAAATACCAATGTCGCCGCAAGAATCGATCCTGATGCCGACAAAGTTGAATTCAACGGCAAACCGGTCCAAATTCAAAAGCAAGTTTATTATCTGCTCAATAAACCTGCCGGATACACTTCAACCACCGAAGATCCGCATGCCAAAAAGCTGATCACGGAACTGGTGCCCGGCTCCCCCAAGGTTTGGCCGGTGGGCCGGCTGGATAAATATACTTCCGGGCTGATTTTAATGACCAATGACGGCCAGCTGACATTGAAACTCACTCATCCCCGCTACCGGATCGAAAAAGAATATGAAATCGTTTCCAATTATCCCTTGACTGCCGCCGAAATTGACACGATCCGGCGCGGCGTGAAATTAAACGATGGGCTCGCAAAACCCGACCGGTTCGAGCCAATCGGAGAGAATCTCTACCGCATCATCATCCATTCCGGAAAAAAAAGAGTGGTGCGGAGAATTATCGAAAAAATCGGAAAGACAGTGATTGATTTAAAAAGAGTGCGAATTGATTTTTTAACCGTGAACGATTTGCAAACCGGGCAATGGCGGACGCTTACCTCCGAAGAAATCAGAAAACTCCTGAAATAGAAACGGATATTTCTAGCAATTTTTCGTATTCATTGAGAGTGCGGTCAGCCATAGCCTCGGAAGACCAATTCTTTACAACACTGCCAGTTTCCATTTTCTTTTGCCGGTATAAATCCGGTTCTTTGAGCATTTTTACGACTGCTCGAAAGAATTCATCCTCGTCGGGCTCGGTGGCAATGCCCCCTTTCTGCATCTCGAAAATATCCTTTACGCCCATCCTTCCCACCGCAACAACGGGAACTCCGGCCGCCATCGATTCCAGCACCGACAGCCCCTGGGTTTCCGTCACGGAAGCGAATAAAAAAAGGTCGGCAGCGGCGTAACAATCCCGCAAAACATTTCCTTTAATATATCCCAAAAAATGGGTTTTTTCATCGACGCGCAATCGGGAAGCCAAATCCTTCAATCCGGAAAGCGCGGGCCCGGAACCGGCAATCACAAAACGCGCGTTATCGTATTCGTTGGCGATCCGCGCAAAAACCCGCAGCAAAAAATCGATGTTTTTTTCATCCGCCAGCCTTCCGACATACAATAAAATTTTTTCTTTTTCCGAAAATCCCATCTTTGAACGGAACTTATGCCCGTCTTTACCTTCAAATTGCGACAGCATCACTCCCGTGGGGATTATCACGATCGGAGTTTTTACGCGATACGATGCCACTTCCCGCGCTATATGCGGTGCCGGGGCGACAATCAAATCGCAAGAATTGCAATATTTTTTGCTGATCCATTCCGCGCTATAAGTTTTGAGGCGCTTTGGCAAATACCAAAAATAATATTCGGCATAAGCCCGGTAAAAAGTGTGGTAAGTATGCACGACCTTCGCGCCGCTTTTGCGCGCCCATTTTACCGCCAGCTGGCCCAGGAAAAAAGGCGTTTGCGTATGCACAATGTCATAATTCTGGCCGATAAACGCTTTTGCTTCTTTGCGGAATCCATATCCCATGCGGTCTTCGGGCTCAAACGCCAAATAAAGCGACGGATAACGGATTACCCTGAAAGGCTCATTGTCTTCGCCTTTATCCGGAAACGCCGGCGCATGCACGTGCACTTCATGCCCTTGCCGGCAGAATTCCCGCGCGAAAATACGCGTCGAAACGGAAACTCCGTTAATGCGGGGAAAATATGTATCGGTGACGATCGCTATTTTCATAGTTATTTACCGCCACAAACCTCCACAACGAAATCATCAACTGCTTTGACGATTTCGGAGGTATTGTTTAAAACCAAAATATGGTTCGCGCCAGATAAAATCTTCAAAAACGCATTTTTAATTTTTTTCGCCAGTAAAATCGAATTTTTAACCGGGTAAATCAAATCTTTATCGCCGTGGATGATTAACGCCGGAATGTTGACACTTGGCAATATTTTTTCAGCATTAAATCTGTTGATCTGCCTAAAATAACAACAATAAGTGCGGAAATTGGTGTTACGGATGTCCGCCAGTATCCTCTTAAAACTCCAATCGCCGGTCGGCAAACGGGAATAATCAAGATGCGCGCCAGGATTATTACCAAGCGGCCCGTTAAAAAAATCCGGGATTTTCGAAAATAAAAACTCCCCGACCCTTATCCATAAAGCTTCGCCGATGCGGTTATCGGGAGCCAAAAAAACAAAGGCCATAGCCAAACGAGGCCGCCTGGAAAATAAATCGAGCGCCACCAAACTTCCATATGAATGGCTGATAAAAATCACGCTTGTAATTTGCAAATTATCCAGCAGATCCAGCAGGTCTTGGGAAGTTTTTCCAATTGCGTAATCGTTGCAAACCGCGCATTTTTTTGATTTGCCGTGCCCCCGCCAATCGAAAAATAACAAATCGTATTTTTTTTGCAAATCCGCCTCATACCCGGACCATGCCGACATGCTTCCGGTGAATCCATGTATAAAAACCAATGTGGGCCGCCCAGACGCGATTTTAATATAGCGATAATAAATCCCCTTATCTGAATATCCTTCTTGAATCATACGATTAATTGTTCCGATAGCCCGCCCAATGCGATTGGTTGCGAATATTTTTAAGTATATACTTGGTACCGCCAAAATCAAGCATCCCGCTGGCTCCGCGGTTGAAATTCGGGTAAAAAACGATTAGAATCAATTTGAAAGAAAATTATTAAAAAATACATTACCATATGGATGCCTTTGCTTCAATCATCACAAACCAACCGCTTGTCGCGGGTTTTCTTGCTTGGTTTATCGCCCAGCTTTTCAAATTCCTTTTGGCGCTGAAACACGGCGTCAACCGCGAAGCTTTTAAAAAATTTTGGGCCAGCGGCGGTTTTCCCAGCTCGCATTCGTCGGCAGTCACTGCCTTGGCCACGGCCTGCGGCATTAAATACGGATTCGATTCCGCTTATTTTGCCATTGCGGCGGTATTCGCACTGGTAATAATTTATGACGCGTTCACGCTGCGCCAGGAAGCCGGCAAGCACGCCGAAGTCCTGAACCGGATCATCGAAGATTTCTACCGCTACAAAAAAATCGAAACAAAACATTTGAAAGAATTATTGGGCCACACGCGTTTTGAGGTCTTTTTCGGACTTCTGCTGGGAATTGCAGTCGCGGTCATTATCACTGGGTAAAAATAAAAAACCGTTTCTGGAACGATTGCCAAAAACGGTTTTTAAATACTTATTGTTGCAGCACCGGAACCGCTGGTTGGCCATTTGAAACTGGCGGGGTTCCGCCATTCGGATTATCGGTAGTATCGGGATTTGCTGTTGGATTCGCAGGACGCAAAGAAATGGTTTGGGCGCTGACGCTGCCATCGGAATTTGCATTCCCGGTCACCATTATCGACGCGCCAACAGTCAAATCGTCAATCGTTCCATTGGCCTGTTTGCTGATCTGGGTCGAATTGGAATACAGAATTATCCTGGTGCTGCCGTCGCGCATTTTCAACGTGATGCTGTTATTATCCTTGCTGATTATATCGCCGGAAGAAAATCCTCCCTGCAAGCCGCCGCTGCGACGCGTAATATTCGACGCTGCCGACTCGGGAACACCAGTTCCCGTCCCAAAGCCCCGACCCGGCCTTATTTCGGTTTGATTTTTTTGATACAATGTCCCGCTCCAAAAACCCGCTCCGGCAAAAACAACTGCAACAACAATTGCGATTAAAATCAATTTATTCATTTTTTTATTTACGGTTTCCAACTCTGATTTTCGGTTTCTGTTTAATTGCAAAAGAAAACAAAAACATGAGTGGAAAATCATTTATTCGTAACGCAATGCCTCGATCGGATTCATCCGGGCGGCCCGCAAAGCCGGATAATATCCGAAAACGATACCGATAACCGCCGATACCCCAAACGCCAAAATTACCGAAATCAAAGAAACGCTTGTCGCAACACCCGCGAATTTGTAAACTGCAAACGACGCCAACCAGCCAAGCGCCACCCCAAGAATGCCGCCGGTAAAAGTCAAAGTAACGGCCTCGGCCAAAAACTGCATCGTAATATCTCCTTTTTTTGCACCGATGGCTTTGCGCAACCCGATTTCCCGGGTGCGCTCGGTCACAGTGGTCAGCATCATATTCATAATACCTATGCCTCCCACCAGCAACGAAATGCCGGCAATCGCCGCCAAAAGGTAAGTCAACTGACTGGTAACCGCCGACATGCTGGAAACAATATCAGCCTGGTTCATAATTGAAAAATCGGCCTTGGTTGAATCGGTTATCTTGTGGCGCTGCAGCAACAAATCGGTGATATCAGCCGAGAGTTGATCCAAGGATTTCGAATCTACGCCCTCCACGTTAATCGTTCCCACATATGCATTTCCGCTCAAAAAGCGTTGCGCGGTCACCAAAGGAAGATAAATTACACCATCTT
>JBAYLX010000047.1:0-7514 GCA_041663885.1 Minisyncoccota bacterium
TCCAAAAAAGCCCGGATCGCGGTGATTATTTTGGTGCGGATAACCAATTTTTCTTTGACTTCGCTGTTAAAAATCAAATCCAGATAGCGCTTGCGGTAGCGTTCTTCGGCGTCTTGCAGACCGTGCCACTTTTCCGGCAGCGGCAGCAGGCTTTTTGACAGCATTTTGTAATCGCGGACATCCACGGTTTTTTCGCCGCGCTTGGTGATGAATAATATTCCGCGCACTTCAATGAAATCGCCAATATCGAAATTATCACAAAAAAATTCATAAGATTTTTCGCCCAGCCCGTCTTTTTTGAAAAACGCCTGGATTTTTCCCGAACCGTCCTCAACGTCAACGAATGTCAGCCCCCCGTGCCCCCGCATTGATTTCATCCGCCCGGCCAAGACAACCTCTTTTTCGCTTTTAACCAGCCCGTCCCAATCCAAAAAAACCTCGCCGATCGTGTTGGTGCGGCCGGTCCAAAGCGGATAGGCCCAAATCCCGGCCTTCTTAATATTTTCCAGCTTAGCCAGCCGCGCACTCCTAAGTTCCTCAATATTTGCCATGTAAATTTATTTGTATTTAACCCACTCGTATTTACGTTGGTATTTAAGGTCGTTCCTCGGCGTAATCGCCGAGGTGCGACCTTTTGCAAACTGCATTTTGTTCTAATCCGAATTCATAATCATACTACAAATCCCTTTCCCCGCCAACCTTGACAATTAGTTAAATATATGGTAAAATAATTTTATGAGAGATTTAATCAATTGGCTCATGAATACCCTAATCAACTTGGGTATTCTCGGTAAAGTTGTCGAGATCAATATGACGGGCATGATGATGAAGCAAATCATCAATTATAGTCCGTTGGCAGTTGATCAATGGATGGACACAACTTTATTTATTAACCCAAGAAATTGGTTTTTTTGTTTTGTAGGGGCAAATAATTATTTGCCCGCATTTAAACGCAAAATGGCGAATGATCATTCGCCCCTACGGAATCAAATGCAAGTCACGAATTCTTGGCCGCGGCGATCATTTTTTTACATTCGCCCAAACCTAATTCCAATTTTGACACTCTTTGTTCAAGCGCGGCCAAATCTTTTTTATCAGCCTTGTTCTCCAGCTTTGCTTTTATTTCCGCCAATTCGATATCGATTGCCGATAAATAATCAAAAACGGTTTCAAAATTGCTTTTCATTTCTCGTTCCAGCGAATCAATCCGGCCTCCAAGTTCTTTGCCTAAATTTTCAATTTTTCGATCCAAATCCAAATGCCCTTCCGCAACAAGTTTGATATTGTCACTAATATTTTCCAGCAAAACACCCACATCGCTTTCACTGAATGTTTTTTCAATCCTTGGGATGAGTTTATTCAATTTTGGTTTTGCCGATTTTTTGACCATATCGCAGAATACTTATTTTTTTATTTTATATCAATTAAATCTAATGTAAATATATGCGAAATAACTCTTGAATCTACGGATTTTCGGTTGTGGTGGCATTTTCAATATCGGTTGGTTTCGCTTCGGAAAGCCTGACGCCGTTGGCGTCCTTGGGTTCGAAATACCAGCCCAAGACTTCCTTGGCTACCGGCAAAACTGCCAGCTGGCCTTCGTGGACTTCTTCCATCATTATCACCAGCACGATCTGCGGGTCGTCAAAGGGCGCGAAGACGTTCACCCAGCTGTTCATCAGATCTTTGCCGTCGCTGGCTTTGCGCAGTTGCGCGGTACCGGTTTTCGATCCCATTGGTATGCCCAGCTGGTTCAGGATCAGCGATGAAGCCAAAGGCGCGCCCGCGCCGGTGACACCGCGGCGCATGCCTTCGCGCACCGCCTTCAAATTATCAGCATCGATAAAATTTTGATTCAGAACCACCGGCTTTTTTTCTTCGATTATGTTTTTCGAGTTATCCACGACCGCTTGCACCATTTGCGGCTGGTAAAGCGTGCCGCCGTTGGCGATCGCGGCAAACGCGTTGGCAACTTCAAGCGGCGTGATGCCGATGAAACCCTGGCCGATGGCCAGATTATACGTATCGCCGTCGCCCCAGGCCGAATCCTGGGTGCCGGCGAATTTTTCTTTTTTCCAGGCCTGGTCGGGAACGAATCCGGCAATCTCGCCCGGCAAATCGATGTTGGTCGGGCTTTCCCAGCCAAACAGATCAAGATATTTTTTTATCCGCTTGGGGCCTAATCCTTGCTGGCTCCCGTATCCTCCGCCAATCGTCTGGAAATAGGCATTGCACGATTCGGCGATCGCTTTGTACATATTCGTCGGTCCGTGCGTGTGATTGTCGTTGAAGGTGTAAATGATTTCGGGATTATACCGGTTTTGCACCACCAATTTGCCCTGGCAGTCGATATTTTTTTCCGCGCTGATCAATTTTTCCTGCAGCGCGGCGGCCGCCTCGAATGGCTTGATCGTGGAACCGGTCAGATACCGTCCTGATATGACCCGGTTGAAAAGCGGGTTAGTTTTATCGTTAAAGAGTTTTTCTATTTCCTGGGAATTGCCCGTGGCAAAAACATTGTTGTCATAATCCGGGAACGATACCATCGCCAGAATGCCGCCGGTTTTCGGATTGATCGCCACGGCCGAGCCTTTTTTCAGGCCCAAATTGTTCAGCTGGCGCGACATTGAATCCTGGAGTTTTTGCTGCAACCCGAAATCGAGCCATAATTTAATGCTGTCGCCCGATTCCGGTATCAGCGACACCTCCTGGGAAATGATTTTCCCTTTCGCGTCGCGCTCCATCCTTAATTTTCCCGGGTTTTTCCTCAAAACAGCCTCATATGTTTTTTCCAATCCCGAACGGCCGATGTAATCATTCATTGAATAGCTTTCATCGGTGGTATTTATTTCTTCGGGGGAAATTTTGCCCATATAGCCGAGCAAATGGGATAATCCCGATCCCTGCGCGTAGTTTCGGATCGGCCGCTGCACAATGGCGCATCCCGGGAAATCGGCGATCCGCGCCTCTAACACGATCAATGCCTGGTGGGCAAGATTTTCCACCACCGGCGTGCGGCTGTTTTTAATGGCATTATCAAGTTCAGCGGCGTTGCCATCGAGCGCGGCGGCCAGGCTCGAAAGCATCCGATCTCTTTCGTTTCCCGCCGGCGGCAGTTTTGCATCGTTGCACTCCAAGTCGAACGTGGAAATATTTTGAACCAACGGTTTGAAATTATTATCGTAGATTATTCCGCGGTCGGACTGCACTTTATGGAAAAGGTATTTGTTTTGCTCGGATTGCAGCGTAAAAGTCTTCCCTTCCGCGATTTGCAATTCCGCCACCCGGAACACCGCGATCAGAAAAAACAACGCGGCCATTCCCAACGGAAAACGCAGCGCCTTCTCCGGAAGCGAGATTTCGAATTTCTTTTCGCCCATATCCAAATTCTCCTCATGGGTTTTGGCCAAATGGTCGTAAAAAATCTCATGCGGCTCGATATCGGCCCTCCGGTCGTAGCGGAGCATTCGTTTGTTTTTACCAATATGAAGGAATCCAAACATATTTTTTCAAAATGAATTTTATTAACGCCACCGCGCCGATCAAAATTACGATCCAAACACCGAATGGATTTGAATACAAGTCCAAAAAAACGCCCCCCGCAACCGCCGCCGCCCATGAAAATTTATTGCTTTTTTTTTCAAAAAGCGCGATAGCAACAACGGCAACATCAATAAAATTCAACCATTTGAACCAAACCATCCCGCCAATCAAAAAATGCGGAGCCAGGCTGACTTGAATCAGCGCCAGCGCCACCAACATTGCGGCCAGGAAAACCCGTTGCTTATTCATTATTTTTTTTTGCGCCGGATTCCAATCCGAGGGGCGCTTTTCCGCTTGCCACGAAAATCTGCCTTGATCCTCGGGCATCAAATGACAGCACCAGTGTCGCCGACTGGAAAGATTCCACGTCATTGCGGGAAATTTTATCCACTGATCCCACTAACAACCCTGCGGGGAAAATACCTCCCATGGCGCTGGTATAGACCGGATCGCCGGATTTAAACTCTTTATCTTTTGGAATGAGGCCCAACTCGGCAAGATATTCTCCCTGCCCTTTTGCAAGGCCGTCAATACCGTTTCCGATTCTAACGTCAAACGTGAAATCTTTGCTGGTAATGAGCGTGACTTCCGAATAATCTTCGTAAACATCAGTCACTTTTCCCACTAACGATTTTTGCGCCGTGATCACGGGCATCCCAAGATCGATCATGTCGCGCCGGCCTTTATTGATCACTAACGTATCTCTGGCAATATCCTTGGCCACAATGTTGGCAAGTTTCAAATCAAATTCCTTATCCAGTTCAAGGTTGAGGCCTTGGCGCAAAAAATCATTTTCTTTTTTTAGATCGTTGATCTGCGCGTTTTCGGCAAGCAATCCATTAACCTGCGTGCGCAATTGTTCATTTTCCGATGCCGCCGAATTGATTTTCGCAAATGGCTCCAAAAACCCATGTATACTAGCGCCCGCATTCCAAATTCCGTGCTGTACGGGTTCAAGCGCCAAATATGAGGCGTTTTTTACCGCCGAATTTACCTCCGGCAAATTTAACACCGCTATCAATCCCGCGCCCGCGGCACCGGCGATCGCGATCTTTAACCAATTTAAAAAAGTTATCTTCATTGGTTTATATATAACAAATGGATTTGTTTTTTACCACCCCCGCGCCGACATCCGCTTGGTTATATCTGATAATATTTTTAGATGGTCGGCATTGTTAGCACGGAATTGATATTTTATTTAATAAAATTATCATCCTTGATATTTTAAGCTAAAAATTGTGGATAACTCATGCCTATTCGCTATTGACAAACTTTCGCAGATAATTAATATAAGAAAATGTGTTAGCATTTTCTTGATCCTCGATAAACTCGGGAAAGAAAATGGTCGTATTTATAATTTCGAACAAACAAAGGTCGGGATATTTTATAGCCAGAAATTACGGGCGTTAAATATCTTTTTATATTTTAAAATATTCGCGGACAGCAAAAAATCGCGAGAGGTAACTATCAATGATCGACGACACAATTCAAGCCGCCATTGCTACGCAGGACGCCCAGGACTATTACGACGACGACACCACCGACGATACTGATGACACCGATGAAAACGGTGACCCCATCCAAATCGACGGAGACGAAATTCCCGATGACGGTCAGGAGGAGCAAAGCGACGATTTATAAAAACTAAAAACAAAAAACCGCATTGATAATAATCACAGGCGGTTTTTTGATAAATTGTCCCTTTAAAAATCTGTAACTCCCTGAGGTCTTGCCTCAGGGTTACAGATTTCGAGGATTCCTTAGGTAATCCGGGAGTAATCTCCTAAGGGGTGCCCCCTTTGGTCGACCTGCAGGGTAAACGCCCTTCAGTGTCGAAATACATTTGGAAGATATATTTTTTACAATCGATTTAAACGGCGACTTTTACAAGAATTGCACTACGATAAATTCACAACCTACGGATGCGAGGATTGCTTGCTGTCTATTTTTATTAAAATCACTTAAATAAAACCTGATAAACTATTGCTGCAGCTATAAGAAGAAATGCCAATAATATCCATTGAGCGACAGGGTAATGTTTCGCGTGTGAATTTGAATCGCGATAATTTTTATTGTTTTTTTGCATCAAACAATCAACCAATCCAATTGCAGCAAATGAAACGCCGACAAAAACAACATCCATATTGCTAAAATAAACGCCGGCAATTGCACCGATCGTTCCAAAAAGAATGACTATTTTATCATCTCGTAACGTGTGTGCCTTAACTCTTAATCAAATTAATAAAAAAGCAACGGCGAATGCAATTATTTTTAATATGTCTTTTTGATACATATTGAAAAAGTTATTTTAATAAATTTCGCTACATGTTCAGTTTAACACAAAATTGCGCGTGCCGGGAAAAGGCAATTTCTTTCGCTTTTACTGACTATCGCTGACCATGAGACCTTTTATTTTAGTGGTCAAAATGGTAATAAGTAAAATATTGAAGTTCTATAATTCTATATTTTTAGCTATGGCTAAATTTATATAATAGAAACATTTCTTTAAATTATTTCAATTCAAAAAAATCGAGCACCCGTTGATCGTTTTCGATCTTGGCGGCAATTATAATTTTCATTTCGTCATCGGTCAGGCCGAAGAATTCGCGCAGTATTTTGACGACATCTCCAAAATCGTAAGGGCAAACCCACACGCTTTTCTGAAGCTGGTACAGTCTCAATTGCTTCAGCTTGCCGCGCAATGCCTCTCTTTTGTTGCGATGTTTATCCGAAATGTCAAAAATCAAAATCCGCCATTTTTTGTCCCAAATCTCCGATTTCTTTATCTTTAAATCGTTAATTTGGTATTTTCCGGCCTTTTTAATGCCTTTCTCGGTGAGCGCAATGTACATTTGCGGACCTTTGTATTCAATATCAATCAACCCTTTGCTTCTCAAATAATAAAATGTGCTTAGTATTTTTTCTTTCGGGAATTCTTTTTTCAGAGATATTTGATTTTTTTTCTTCAATTTTTGGCGCCGCTTGATTTCCTTTATTATGGCTCGCGATAAAACCGAACCAAACCGCGGCGATGATGCCGCGATCGCTACCGCCCCCACAGCCAATAACGCGTTCAAAACCATTTTCGCCGATCCGATTATCCTCGTTTTAACTACCCTTTCCATATTTTAAAATATCATTATTCTATAAATTTAGCCATAGCTAAAAATATAGAATCAATTGATATGTCAACGATTAACAAAAAACCGCACTGATACTTTCAGAAGCGGTTTTTTGTTTGCTTAAAACGTTTTTTAATTGCTCTTTTGTTTTGATAATACTGTTATGATTGCCACAATCAAGCCAATTACAAGCCCCAAAGAAACTGCGACTAGGCCGTCCGCAAAAAAACCTGACGTATCTTTAATAGCCATCGCGAATATGGTTATAGCCGCGGTTACCAAATAAAACGTCGTAAACAGGTTAGCCGCCCCGCTAATCAGCCTGCGTAACAATGTTGCGTTTTTATGATGGATATCCGACCGCGAAATATTGTTCGCAGTTACCAAAAATAAAAGAACTCCTGCGACTATCCAAACTGATTGCACATTGCCACCCACCAATAACGACACGATCCCTTGGTATATTAAAAAGAGGGACAGCAACCCTCCCGCGATATCCATTAAGATTAGCTTTCTCATTTTTGTTTGTTATTGATGTTCTCGTATTAGATTGGATATCTCTTACCCTAAAACAAAAATCGAGGGTTTGGCTATTCAACTTATAAGAGAAGGTCAATGGTTATGCTTGAATTGTAACAATAAAATACACGCATTGTAAGAAGGTCACCTACTTTCGCCATTACGGACTATCGTGAGTTTCAACAAAAAAACAACATCTTGAGCTCGAGATTTTAGTAAGAAGGTTACCTACTTTCGCCCTTACGGACTATCATCGGCCTTGAGAGCTTTCACTTCTGTGGTCGGGATGGGAACAGGTGGAGCACTCCCAGTATAACCTCCTTACTAAAA
>JBAYLX010000048.1:0-7476 GCA_041663885.1 Minisyncoccota bacterium
TGGCCGAGCATCACGGGAACCGGAGCAATAAGCTTTTCGGCAATCGGGAATTCGGGCATTTTTTCCTCGAATAAAATATCGAGAGAACGGACCATTGGATTGGAATGGAAAAGATATTGGATGCGATTATTCCCAAGGACATTGGCAAGGCTGGCAAGAGTGAACCCCTGATGATGCGCGTAATATACTTTTGCCTGTTTGGCTTTTTTACCGTCGCTGTTGGCCACGCCAAGATAATCGAGGGAGTCGTAAAATCCATATCTTCCCCGGCAACCGAGGCGGAAAAAATCCCTTAAATTGTCTGCCGCTTTGCCCGGAAAAAATGGCATCGAAAGCGCGGTGGTATAAGGAGCGACGACAAGAAAATCGATCAAATTTCTTTTAAGCCCGATTTTAGGGCTGCCGAATATTTGATATTGGTACTGGTTGTTCTCGTCAAATTGATAATATGCCGACTCCCCCATTCCCCAAATAATTCCGTGCTTTTGAGCATCTTTCATCTGTATCCTGATCGCCGACCTTGCCGCCTTGCCGAGGAAACTTTCGGAATGGACGGGGAAGAAAATAAGCGAGGTAAGATATTCAAACAAAGATCCTCCCCATGAAACAAGGGATATTAAATTGCCGGAACGCGCCAGTTTCCGGCTGAGATAAAACCAGTGCTTCTGGCTGACATCTCCCTTGAGTATTGCCATAAAACTGACAGAATTAGCTTCCGAAGCAATAAAATTGTAGCAAGCGCTATCGATTTTATCGAAAGTGATATTATATCCGATATGGAATAATTCCTTTTCTTTGTTGTAAAGAAACTTGAAATCCGCCCCGTCAATATATTCGCCGGAAGACTCCGCAGCCGCGCGAAACGAATTAATCGCTTTGCGGGCCGCTTGGGCTCCCGAATCGACGTCCTCAAGAATTTTTTTGTACCAGTCGATCAAAAAATCCTTTGCTTCGTCCTTTAACGATGACTTGGAAACTTTTTCCTCGAATTCGAACCTTCTGGCCAATGAAGGTCTTGTGTCCGCGATTTCATTGAGGCTCGCCATGGATAGAACACAATCCTCCACTTTCTCTACGCTTTCCATAACCGCGGCATCTTGCGAAGCGAACAATTCCGCCGAAGCATCATAGTGTCTTATGTACGGAACCAAGGCTTGAAGGGATATCATATGATCTTCAGCGACTTCGATCGCTCTTTTGATCGAAAATAACATTTCTTCGGGAAATGGATGGGAATCGCCCAAAGGAAATTCCTGGATTGTTTTCAGAATTTCGGACAAGCCTTCGTGAAAAAAAGAAAATTTATTGAAATAATTATACAAAGAATCATTGCCAAGCGGCGTTCCGGCGGAAACAAGAAGGCGGCGGCAAAACAAGATCATATCCTGGATATTCCCTTTCAAAGGCCTGGGGGCCATCCGCTTATAATCATACGCATCATCAATAAACGCCGAAACTGAATCAGCCAAGCCCTTGAATACCGTTTCCCCGACAATCATCCGGCCGGGTATCTGATCATACGCCTGCTGGGCGGTTAAAAGACAGAGGAGGAAATTGGCACTATCGACGCTTGATACATATTGTGGGTTAAGCGGCTCAAGATTTTCAATATCGTACCAATTTATCAAATGGCCGCGATACCGATAAAGCCGCGCAATAGTCGAAAACAATTTCTCCGTACGGTCCGCGCAACGCAACGGAGATATATAACCCAGGTCAAACGCCGAAACAAGCGCAATCGCATGCATTCCGATATTCGTTGGAGATGTCGCGATCCTCGACGTTTCCGGCAACTTCGGATATTCCTGCACATGATCGGGTATCAGCCAATTCGTTTTCTCGTTCGCGTTTTCCAAAAAATACAAAGCGTTCCTGTATGCAACCGTCCGAACAAACAAAACATCTTTTTTTGCGAGCCCCTTTTTTCCGCCAAGCGGCCGGCTTATAAAAAAAGCAATCGCGGGCGCAATGCACCAAACAACGAACCACAGCTGAAGCCAAGGAGCGATAACTCCGAAGGCAAGGGTAAAACCGAGCAAAAACAATGACAAAATAACGCTTTCTTTCATAAGAAAATAATATTCCCCGATTCCACCCGTCAACACCGTCCCGACATCGTAAAAAATATCCCACTGAAGCAGTTTTTTTTTGGTAAAATAAAGACGATTTATCGTAACAACTATTGCCCGCGCCGCTACGTATGCCTGCTGAAGCAGGAAAAAGGCGCCGACAACCGTATGTGCGGCTATCGAAAGCAGACCCTTGATCATTTTCAATAAGCGGCGCGAGAATGCAACTGAACGCAAAAACGTAAGACTGATGGCAAACGAAAAAATGTAGGGCGAAGCAAGAACAACCAAAATGAGAGCACTGATCTTAAAACGATCCAGATTGCCGATTGCTCCCAAGATAAGAGCCGCGATACACATGACGGGAACCAAGCTTCGGCGCAAATTGTCGATGATTTTGAATTTATCTATCGCGGAAAAAGAATCAAAAGGGACTCCAAATATTGATTGGCCGACTCGATTGGAAAGCCAGCCGATAAGCTGCCAGTCTCCCCTTATCCAGCGTTCAAATCTGATAAGAAATTCGTGGTAAAAATTAGGAAATCCGTCAAATAAAACAATGTTGCTGGCAAAACCGGTATGAGCGTAAATACCTTCCAGCAGGTCATGGCTCAAGACTCTATTTTCGGGAATTTTTCCCTCCATAGTGCGTTCTATCGTATCGACATCATAAATGCCTTTGCCAAAAAAAAGCGCATTACCGAAAAGATCCTGATAAAAATTGGAGATCAGCACCGAATATGAATCTATTCCCGATCCTGACGAATAAAGACGTGAAAAAACAGACCGAAAGGCAGTGTTAATATGAATCGCGACGCGCGGCTGAATTATTCCGTATCCGCGCACAACCCGGTTCGAACCATCGACTACCGGAGAATTGAGCGGATGCATTATGGTGCCGATAAGCTTGCGCGCCGTATCATGAGGCAGCTCGGTATCCTCATCGAGCGTAATAACATACTTGACATGGCCAACCTCTTTGATATCGCTTCCATTCATATAAGAGGTGTCTTCTTTGCCTCTCAAAAGCTCGTTGAATTCCCTGAGTTTGCCTCTTTTCCTTTCCCATCCCATGAAGACTTCCTCCTTGCCGTTCCATATGCGCCGGCGCACAAGTCCAAAAAATCTTTTTTTGCCATTTCCGTACAAAACATTAAGCCGATCGATTTGAGCCTCGACGCTGCGCAAAAAAGCGGCATCGGTCTCAAGCACTTCCTTGGAAGCGTCTTTGAAGTCGAAAAGCAGGGCAAAGAAAATATTTTCCTCCTTATTGCCAAGGAATTTAACTTCCAATTTCCGCGCCAGGTCCTTGATTGAAAGCTCGGAACGAAGCATGGAAGGCACAACGACAAACGTGCGCTGGCCATCCCCCACGTCACCTTCTATTTTGATGCGAGGCAGGCTCCTGATGGGTAAGATTTGGGAAAAAAGCGCGTTGGCCGCATGAATGCCTATTTCAAAAGCAAATACCGCGGCGATAAAAAGCCAAAAAATAAAAGCGGCAAGCCCAAGGCTCGGAATGCCGGCGATTGATAAAATAAAAGAAAACATAATAGCAATAAAAACCGCGATGCTTCCAAAATAACCCGCTTGGGAACGGCCGATGATCAGTTTGCTGAAAACATCGGATCTGTCCGGAACATATCGCATTTTCTTCTCAAGCATCTCTATGCCCGCCGGATCCATGAGGTAATAGCCAACATGCCTTCTCGCAACCGCGTCCTTATTTATATCTTTTGGGTGCACCCTTAACGCCAGGTTAAGCGCGGCGCGCGCAACCTCCGCCTCGTTGACGGAAACGCGCTCGGCAATCCGCACGACGGTCCTCCGGTAATAATTTTTGCTTTCCTTTTCGAGAGGCAGAAAAGCCTCCATGGGGTCAAGGGCCAGAATGGCATCAACGACGTTGATCTCTTCGGCCATGGAATCCCATCTCATTTGGTTCAACCAGTGGAGCGATTCAATGGCGCCGGAAGTTGACGACAGCCGCTTGTCGCGGTTCCTTTTTTCGATAATCGAAATTTTGTTGATTCCTATCCCCTGCTTTTCCAAATTAAGATGGACCCATTTGATCACCAAGCGCATCGTCGCGCCTTCTTTTGAAAGCCGGCCAAGAAGATGTATCGCAACACCAAGAGGTATGAATTTATAACGCGAAGCAAGAAAGAATACCGCCCGCGAAGGATCTCCGCCGGACGCCGCGATGCTTTTTTTTATGCGGATATGTATCTTTTCCGCCTCGTCGAAATCATGTATTTTCTTGAACACCTCATCGATGAGGGAGCCGAAATTTTCGGCCAGTATCAGGCGGAGGACCTCGGGCACCAAATTGATTTCCTGGATCGATAACGGGCTTTCTTTTTGATATTCGGCAAGAAAACCAAGCAGAAGGTCCCGATTGACCTTGTTATCCGTGACGGCAAGAAATTCCTCGAGAAGGTTGTAAAGACGGGTTGTTTTCATCCCGTGCGCCGAAACGAGCGGAAGCTTTTCGATATCTTTTTTCTTGAATGAATTCACGATTTCGGAAATCGTCGATTCCACGATAAAAAAGTTTTCGAAAATAAACTCTATCTCCTGGTTTATGAAATGGTGTTTCGCGACAAGCTTCGTGAGTGTCGCGTATTTTTTCAATACGGATTTGACCTTGTTTTTGTATATGTAAGACAAAGTGAACGCCGCCACCTTGTGGGTGATAAGCGTCGTCGCCTCGCCAAGCTCGCGAGCCTTTTCCAAAACAATTTCGCTTGTCTGGATTTTTTTTATTATTTCCGGCGGCATACTCTAAACTATACACGATAACCCCAAAATTGCACCGCCCGCCAAGCTAAGCGCCAATTTACTAAAACAAATCCGCTTAATCCCCTGCCCCACGCGACATAATCGCGTTTTTAATATTAATCCAATTAAATTGCTTCTAATTTAAAACCACTCATAAATGCGATCCTGGCTTTCGGTTGCCAAAGCATCGTGATTCAAGACCTGCGAACCTTATCCATTCTGACCCGTGTTCTTTCTGCAGTAAATCCTAGCTTCCTGCATATTCCTATCGAAGGAGTATTGGCTGGATCGACAATGGCCGATATCATGCTTCTTTTTTTCTTATTTACGATTTCCAATCCTTTTTCAACTAATTTTGTCGCGATACCTTGCCGCCTGTAATTCTTATCCACGACGGCGCTCCAAACAGTTATTAATCCACCTTGGTCCACGAAATAAACCGCGCCAATGATTTCTTTTTTGTATTCGGCAACAAAAAATAAAATGTAATTTTTCAATTCTGACACTGCGCATTTCAACAAAAAATTATTACTAATGCTCCCGGCATTATTCATCCCATTCTCCTTATAAAACTTTTGCAATCCCCCAATATCCTCTTTTTTGATTCTCCTGTATTTTATTTTCATCATATCAAATTCTTTATTGGGTCTGTTGCCGAATTAGCTTCAGAACGAAATTTTCAGATTTCGAGCGAGAAAAATGAAAAGGGAGAAAGCATACTTAAGCTAAGTCTGCCGCCGACTGATGAATTTTTCGCAGCCGAAATATGGAAATTGCAGTTGAAGCTAATTCGGCAACAGACCCTTATTGCCTCATTTTACCAAAAAAAACGCTTATTTAAAAGCGATTACTTAATTTTTGCCACCAATTATCAGCCAGTTGGAACCAAATTGCGAGGAAATTAGACGAATGGGAAGAGCTTAAATAAGATTAACTAAACTAATCTTTTTCTCGCAAAAGCAAATCCCGATCCTTGTTTGAGATATTTTTCAAAATCTATCGCTTGTTTCTTCATCTTAAACGCACAATACCAGACAACCGTGTAAAGTCTTTTTGCCGTGGTGAATTTTTCTCCGCCGTTATTGTGTTCATTCAAACGCCTCTGCAAATCTCCAGTTGAGCCAACATAATAGCTATTATCCTTTTGGCTTTGCAAAATATAAACGTAATGCATGGAAATAGCACCCTGCTACGTTAAAACTTCGCAGGGCACTGCTTCGTGAAGTTGAACAAACTCTTGCGTTTTAATATATAAACTTTCCTTTTAAAGTGCCTGCACTGCGAAGCTTTAGCGAAGCAGTGCCCCCAGCAGGGCTCGAACCTGCAACAAACTGCTTAAAAGGCAGCTACTCTACCGTTGAGTTATGGGGGCAGGCAAACCTTTCCCCCGTTTTAACGGGGGAAAGAATTTTCAATTTTCAAATTCCAATTTTCAAAAAAATTCCAAACTTACAAACCTTCGCGGCGCAATTGTTCTAATAATTCTTTCTGTTTCTTGTTCAGCTTTTTGGGGATCTCGATGTTGGTTTGCACGAACATATTGCCGCGGCCGTATCCTGAAAATCTGGTAATGCCTTTTCCTGAAACCCGGAACACTTTCCCTGATTCGGTTCCCGCGGGGATTTTCAGCAAAATGTTTTTGCCTTCGACAGTCGGCACTTCGATCTCTCCGCCCAGCGCGGCCTGCGCCATCTGGATGTTTTCAAAAACGTAAAGGTCATCACCCTTCCTTTCGAACACCGGGTGCGCCTTCACGAAAATCCTCACGTAAAGATCGCCTGCTTTCCCGCCGCGCCTTCCAGCTTCACCTTTTTGTTCTATCTTAATTACCTGGTTGTTGTCAACCCCGGTCGGGATCGCCACCTTGATAACCTCGTCTTTTTTAACCCGGCCCTCTCCGGTGCACACATTGCACGGCTTTTCCGGGCGGTATCCTTCTCCTTTGCATTCCGGGCAAACCACGTATTTAGTGAATGATCCCAAGAATGTTTTTTTAATCTGCTGCACCTGTCCCGTGCCCCGACATGAAAAACATTCGTTGATCTTGGTTCCCGGCTCCGCGCCCGAACCGGTGCAGCGCGGGCACGCGGCATTTTTCGAAATAGTGAATTCTTTTTCCGCGCCGATAAAGGCTTCCTCTAGAGTGATCTCAATATCGACCCGGATGTCCTTGCCTTTTTTGGGATCGCGGCGTCTTTTGCCCGGCTGGCCGAATCCGAACATTTCTTCCATCACATCGCCCAGATCCTCGAACTGCACGTCAAAATCCGCCCCCGGTCGACCCCAAAACCAGCCGTCCTGGCCGGTCGCGCCGCCGAATCCTCCCCCTCCAAAACCGCCCGGCCCTTGGCGGTTTTCAAACGCGGTGCCGAACTGGTCATATTGGGTGCGCTTGTCCTTGTCCGACAATATCTGATAGGCTTCGTTGATTTCTTTGAATTTCTCGGCATCGCCCCCTTTGTCAGGATGGAACTTGTGCGCCAAATTACGATAAGCCTTTTTAATCTCATCGGAACTGGCAGTCTTTTCAACCCCTAAAATTTTGTAATAATCCTTAGCCACGTATTCAATTTTCAATTTTCAATTTTCAATTTTCAAAAAATATTCAATGATCAATTATCAAACA
>JBAYLX010000049.1:0-7457 GCA_041663885.1 Minisyncoccota bacterium
GGGCAAGCCAGCTGGTTTTTACGTGATAGAAGTCGGTTATGAAGATTGCAATGTGGCGGTTGAAACCGATCGCGGAAAATATGTGGCAAAAATTTTTTCTAAAACTCGCAACCGGGAAGATATCGCCCGTTACGGGGCGATGATGGAGGCGGCGGTGGGCGCGGGAGTAAACCATCCTTTGCTTATAAAAACGGAAAGCGGCGCGGCAATTTATTCTGATGCCCAAAGCAACGGGATATCCATGGTTATGATGGATTTCATAGAAGGCGATACTTTTTTTGATCTTGGCCGGGCGCCTGATTCAAAAGAATATTTTTCAACGATCGAGCAAGCGGCAAGAATAAATTCAATGGATTACCATCCGCCATATGTCGTCGATTCTTGGGCGATTCCAAACGCACAGGCAATGTTTGAAAGGGTAAAACAATATATTCAAACCAAAGATATCCAACTTATCACGCGCGCCATGGCGCGATACGCGGCGATACCGGTAAATGATTTGCCCCACTGTTTTGTCCACGGTGATTTTTCCAAAGCCAATGTGATAAAAGGCAACGATGGCAAAATGTACGTATTGGATTTTTCGGTTGCCAACTGGTACCCGCGGATCCAAGAACTCGCGGTCATTGCGGCCAATTTATTTTACAATGAAAACGATCCGATAGCTCTTGCTGACCGGTGCGATTTTGTGGCGGGCGAATACGATCGGATAATCCCGCTGGCTGATGCGGAAAAAAGGTATTTGTATGATTATGCGCTGGCGGGTGCCGCAATGGAATTCATGGGGCCGTATCAGGAAAAATTTATACATATGAACTCATCCGCAGAAACTGAATATCGGCTTGAAGCGGGGCGCAATGGTTTGAGGAGCGAGTTTGCAAATAAAGGAAATAACATTATTGCAATGCATTGAATCAACCGTAAGCATTATTTATTTAATCTGGCAGAATACCCCGCTGCTCTGCGGCGGGGTAGTTTATTATTATCTAATTCGCGCGAATAATTGAATGATTGGTTGGGATGTTCTAAAATAAATTATGGATAAACCGGCCAATAAAACAGAAAGAATATTTAAAGCGCTTGCCAATCGGCGGCGGCTGGATATTTTGAGGCTTTTGAAGGACGGCAATATTCTTTCCGTCGGGGAAATAGCGGCCAAGATAGGTTTGTCTTTCACCGCGACGTCGAAACATCTTAATATATTGTTCAATGCCGATATCCTTGAAAAGGATCAGAAAAGCTTGCAAATATTCTATCGTATTGCCGCCAATCCCGAGAAGATTATCGGTCAAATATTGAATTTTTTATGATTAACACCGCGGGAAAAGGTATTTTCGACTATTTTCTTATTCGCGCGAATAAGAAAATAGATAGAAATTATAACAATTATAGAAATTAAACAATTATACATGCATGTAATGATAGGATAAGAAAACATTTCATTCCACTATGGATAGCTTGAACTTAATTAACCACGCTAATCGTGGAGAAAATAAGATCGCGCTGACTTTTGACGACGGGCCGAATGTTTTTTGGACGGAAAAGATTTTGAGCGTCCTTGACAAATACGGGGTAAAGGCAAATTTTTTTGTTTTGGGAAAATGGGCGGAAGCGTGTCCCGAAATCGTGAAAACGATTTATGAGCGCGGCCATTTGATCGGCAACCACAGCTATTCGCATTCAAAGGAAACCGGTGCTTTCGATAAGGCGAAAGAGATTATTTTTGGAATAACCGGGGCGGCCACGAAATTTATCCGGCCACCCTATCTTGACTCCAAACTTTGCGCGAGCTACGCGCCGGCGCAATGCGGCGCCGCAAAAATCATTGGCGCGGATGTGTTCCCACGCGATTACGAACACACTGCGGCGGAGATCATTGATTTTGTTGTAAAACAAACCCAGAATGGATCAATTATTCTTTTGCATGATGGCAGTAACCACGGGCAGGACCAACAATCCCGTCCCGGGCAGATGTTTGCCGCTTTGCCGGAAATTATTGAAAGGATGCGCGGCAACTTTCAATTCGCGAGGCTTGATGAAATGGATTTGATTTTTTAGTTATATGTCTCGCTGCCGCCTTTTATGGGCGGTTTTGTTTTGGCAATTTTAGGTATTGTATGAATTTTTTGATAAAATAAACCAAACGAAACATGGGGAATATCACTTTTTTTAGTCGTAACTTATCAAAAAATTATGAATTTTTTTAAAATTGCGTCCTGGATGATTCCGGCGCGGAAACTGAACAAAAGCTTGAGGATTCTGGTCATGGTTAATACCATGATGGTTTTCGTGGTGGCGATGTTCACGCCTTTCTATGCGATTTTCGTGGAAAGGCTGAATAGCAACATCGCAATCGTTGGTTTTTCTTGGGCGGTTTTTCCGATTGTCGCCGGACTGCTGACATTTTTTTTCAGCCGCTGGCAGATGAAAGTCAAAGAGCAGGAGCTTTTGCTGGCGGTGAGCTATTTTATCAGGGGCGCGGTTTTTTTGAGCTATGCGTTCATGGGAAGCATTGCCCAGCTGATATTGACGCAGGTTTTGTGGGGCGTGGGCGCGGCGCTGGGAACGCCGGCGTTTGACGCGATCTATGGCGCGCACACCAGCCGCGAAGGATCGATCGCCGAATGGGGGCAATGGGAAGGCATGGCGGCGATTGCCACGGGCGTGGCCGCGCTTTTGAGCGGCGTCATTATCCAACAAGTGGGCTATCCCTGGCTTTTCTCGACCATGGCGCTCGTCTCGGTCCTTCTCGGAATCTACATCTGGCGCCTCCCCCGCGAATTGTTGTAATTTATTTTTGCTTTGCTGATAATATTTTACCTGTGGATAACTTACTACTTGAAGTTTCTGGTATTAACGCTAGACTGAATTAATGATTTTGCTCTGCAAGGTCATTGAGTCTGGTTCTGCGCCCGATTTTTTTGGAGCCTCATTGGTTGTTTAGCTTGTTTGCAATTTTCTTTTCCGACGGGACGGAAATATATCTCGTTGCGGAGTAATAACCGTGCGGGATTTTAAGTTGTTTTGATTGTATCAATATAATTTTAAAGCTTTGTTTCAGCCAGATCGTTTGAAACCGTATTCCGTGCGCAGAACTTCCGCGGCGGTATTTTTTTTGGTAAAATACGGACATGATTGTACTAAATAAAAATAATCATTTGCCGGCGAGCTTGGGCTGGTATTGGTTGTTGTTGGTGATTTTGTTTTTTGTTTTGCCTTTGGTCCCGATTTATTGGGCGATTTCGATTTTGGGCGGGTATATCGATATACCATTATCGTTCGCGGGTATTGCCCAGATTGGGATTGGCATTTATTTTTTGCTGGTGGTCATCGCGTACTTGATAATATTGCTGCGTTTTTCTTTCACCTCGTTTATTGTGACCAACAATCAAATCACGATCGCGACCGGCATTATCAACCGGCGTTTCAAATCGATCAGTTTTGACCAGGTTCAGGATGTTGACATTACAATCGGAATCCTTAAGTATTTGTTCGGACTGGGCGATATTAATATTTGGACGGCTTCCCAGTCCCAAACGGGCGGTAGTTTTCCCAATCCCAGCGCGACTCTAGTGATCAATTCGAAAGACGCCAAATGGTTGAAAGATTTTATTCTCGATAACCGACCCGAGGCTTGATGTAATTTTTTTAAATATAATTTCCAATGATCGGCTGGCAACCGATGATTGGAGCCAATCACGTATGGAAAAGATGCTTTCATTGGTAGGGGAACACAACAAATGGCGGAATGAGTGCGTTAACTTGATTGCGTCGGAAAACGTAATGTCGCCGGCGTGCGAAAAACTTTACGTTTCGGATTTGATGCATCGATATGCCGAAGGCGTGCCCTATAAGCGTTATTATCGTGGTTTGCAATATGTCGATCAGATCGAAGATTTGACGCAGCAGGAAATGAAAAAGCATTTTGGCGCGAATTTCTGCGACATCCGGCCGCTTTCGGGAACAATTGCCAATTACGCGGCTTTTGCCGCGATTTCCCAGCGCGGCGATAAAGTCCTGTCTTTGGGGATCGAGCACGGTTCGCACGTTTCCCACGAAAAAGCCGGCGCGGCGGGTACGCTGGGATTGGAAGTCGATTCGCTGATCTACAATGACGATTGCACGATGAACGCGGAAAAGTCTTGCGCTAAAATTTTGGAAACCAAACCGAAATTTATTGTCATTGGCGGTTCGGTGATTTTGTTCCCGCAACCGGTGAAAGAATTGCGCGAGGCGTGCGATAAGGTCGGCGCCAAAATCATTTATGACGCGGCGCATGTTTTGGGATTGATTTCGGCGGGTATTTTCCAAAATCCTCTGGCTGAAGGCGCGGATATCATTACGACTTCAACCCACAAAACCTTTCCCGGGCCGCAAGGAGGTATGATTATGGGAAATATTGATGAGGCGGCGCAAAAAAAGATCCAGGCGGCGGTTTTTCCGCAGTTTTCTTCCAACCATCATTTGCACCGCATGCCCGCGCTTTACGGCGCGTTGCGCGAAATGCAGGAATTTGGCAAAGATTACGCGGAGCAGATCGTCAAAAACGCGCAGGCTTTGGCGCAAGAATTATATAGCCTCGGATTTAATGTTTTGGCTAAGGATCTTGGGTTTACGAAATCCCATCAGGTGCTGGTGAATTGCGGCGAGCCCGGATCGGGCGGCGCGGCCGCGGACGCGCTGGAAAAGGCCAATATCATTTTGAACAAAAACATCATTCCCGGCGACGGTATCAATCCGAGAAATCCGCGCGGCATTCGCATCGGCGTCCAGGAAATGACCCGGTTTGGAATGAAAGACGACGAAATGAAGCAGATCGCCAAATTCATCAAGCGCGTAGTGCTTGACAAAGAAAACTCGGAAGCAATGGCTCAAGAAGTCGCCGATTTCCGCAAGCAATTCCAAACTGTGGAGTATTGCTCAACAAAAAAATAAAATTATGGCTATCGAAAAAGAACCCAATCACGTTCAAGAATCAGCGGCTGAATTGCCAAAATTCGAAACGGGGCGCCATTCTGAAGAAGATAAGCGAGAGCGGGAAAAAGCCGCTAAGAAAGAGCGGTTGCGCGTCCAATTTGACGCACCAAAAGAAATAAAAACCGCGGTCGGTGAAAAATTGAAATATGTCCGGCTGGATCCGGAAAATCTGCGGTCAGAGGTTCCAATAACCTATATCAAAGGCTGGGCCACGACCAACGAACCTTACGAAGAATTTATGCTTGATCTGGTGGGTACTTCGAACAGGACGCTTCTATCGGTTGATAACCCTCACGGAATCGACAGTGGTGATTTATCAGAGAATAAAAAACTAAAGGAAGCCAAAAAGAACATCGGCCAAATTCCGGATTCAAGAATTGAGTTGCGGAAAACCGCCGCGACCGAGGAAATGATAAAAAATGAAGGGGTTAAAGTTACTGATATTGTAGCCCATTCGGAAGGCGCGTTGCAGGCGGTGCTTTACGCGCTTGAGAATTTGGAGAAAGTTCGTAATATTGTGCTTATTGGCAGTACCGGGATGATCGAAAACGATACAGTGAGAGATTTGGTTGAGCGCGCAAAGAAAGATACCGATTTGCAAAACCAGAACACTAAAGACAAGCTGGCCGGAATAAACCCGCGCAATCGGCCAAGATACCAAAAAATTAAAGACCCCGAAAGCGGTAAAGAAATTAATGTACTTTTACCCAAGATTAATTTGGGATATGATGTTTCTCCCGAGGAGTTGAAAGCCCAAGGCCGTGAAATCCAAGAAAACACTCGTTGGGGGTTGATCGAAAAAATGAAATTGATCGCTAAAAAACCTTTGGCCGACTTAGATTCCATCAAGACCATTGCCGCCGCCGACATCGCGCCGGCACTGGAATTTTTGCGTGCCAAAAGGATTAGGGTAGGTTTTATCCACGCGGTTGACGACAAACTTATGGACTATGAGCGCGTCCGCGAGCATTCCTCGAAAAAATTAATGGATGGATCCTATACGGTACAGGGAACACATTGCTCGTTCGCCCATAATCCTGAAAAACACGCGCTTATGGTTGCAGATCTTTTGAACGGATTGGAAAGGAAACGGAAGAGTGATGAAATCAAGAAATCCATCGTTGGTTCGAAAAACGAAACGGCGTGCAGGAAATGACCCGGTTTGGAATGAAAGACGACGAAATGAAGCAGATTGCCAAATTCATCAAGCGCGTAGTGTTGGACAAGGAAAACCCGGAAGCAATGGCTCAAGAAGTTGCCGATTTCCGCAAGCAATTCCAAACCGCGCAATATTGTTTCAAAGAAGCATGATGCGTTTTTTAGTAAATCATGCATATGAAAAATAAAATCGCTTCCCTTTTTGTTTGCGCGTTGATTGCCGCGTCAATCTTTTTTTGCGGCGGCGCAAGGATTGCCAGCGCGCAAACCATTGACTCGGAATCAACGCTGACGATTGCCCAAATGCAGCAGATCGTCATCGGCTTGCAAGAACAGATCGAGAGGATTGTCGCTATCCTTCGAGAACGTAATTCCGCTACCGCCGCGTGGAAAACCTACAACAATACTGCTTATGGTTTTGAAGTGAAATATCCGGCCAAGTATAAAGAGATTTCCGGCCAATTCGAAAATCAAAAGGCTGTTGTTGCCGCATTTAGCGATCCGACGCCCAAGGTGGAGCAAGCGGTGAACGGTTTAACCATCCATGTCAACCATGGAACCATTTCGGTCGAAGCGACGGATGATTCCGCGGATGACTGTGTATTTATTTCGGCTGTCCAGCAAGAAGCTAAAATGAAAACTTTTGCGGGCACAAAAAATATAAACGGCGTTGTTTTCCATTATTATAAAAATTATCCGACTTATATCGGCGGTTATTGCGGCATGAGCACGGGTTGCCATTATATGGATATTTATCGTGCATATCAAAACGGTGCCTGTTTTGACATTACATACCAAAGATCAGATCGAGCCGATTATCTGGGCGTGATAAACGATGCCAGCGTAAAATTTGTTGTTGAAGCGATTCCCGATGTTTTTACCCAGTTTGCGTCAACGTTCAAGTTTACGGGTTTGCGCGAAAGCGTCGGCAAGGTTAATGAAATTTTTCCAATTGATGCCGATGTGGAAAATTGCACTAACAGCAACGGGCAAACTTTCTCGACAACGGGTGTTGACAATTACGCAAATTGGTTTTTATGGAATGGCTGCGCCAAGGACAAATATTATAATGTCGGGACAAACCAGCCAGTCGTGTTGAGCGTCCACGGTGACACTTGCGCCGCTTGCCAATGCCAGTATCCGCGATTCACGGTTGGCGAAAACAACAGCAGCGCGGGCGGTAAGCATGGAAAATTTGCCATCGTGGCGGATATCGATATTTTGGATGCTCTGGTAACTTCGGCGGCGGTCGGCCATGTCCATAATTATCTTTATTACCCGAAATCCGGCCAAATCAGGATCGAGGCGCAAAGTTGTTTTTA
>JBAYLX010000050.1:0-7280 GCA_041663885.1 Minisyncoccota bacterium
TATGAAAAAATTATTTTGCAGGGCTACAGCCAGGGCGGGGGCAAGGCGGTTTATTTTTTGAATGAAAAACAACAAGCGGATGTTATCGCATTGGTTTTGATGTCGCCGGCAGACGCGTCCGGGTTATTGAAAAAATATGATCCGCGGAATTTTGAAAAAGATCTGGCGGAAGCGGAAATTATGATCGCGCAGGGGAGGGGAAGCGAATTGCTGCCGCGGCCGATTCGGGGCACGTATTATGTTTCGGCAAAAAGTTTTGTTGATGAATTCGGCAAAGATACCAAGGCCAATATTTTTCCGGTTTTCGAAAAAGGTAATTTTGAGAAACTGGAAAATATCAACATTCCGATCCTGGCTTTCTATGGCTCAAAAGAAAATCTTTGCATCAATTCGCCCAAAGAAGACCTGGCAATCATCGCCAGTCATTTGAAAAACCAAAATTCAAAAACCGCAATTGTGGATGGCGCCGACCACACGTATCATGAATGCGAAAAACAAATCGCGGAATCAATCAAGGCGTGGTTGAAAACAGTTTTGTAATATGGAAAACGAAAGGGACCATAAAATCATTTTGGATGATCTGGTTGAAGAGTTTATAAATTACCTGGAGAAACCGGCGATTGCGAAAGTTTTGCGCGTTATCGATTTGCTTGAGAATTTCGGTCATGGATTAGGTATGCCGCACAGTAAAAAGATAACCGCCGCTATTTACGAATTGAGAATCCGGGGCCGGCATGAAATAAGATTTTTATATTGTTTCCAAGGAAAAAATATAGTTTTGTTGCACGGTTTCGTCAAAAAATCCGATAAAATCCCCAAAAAGGAGATTGAGGTTGCAATACGGCGATGTGAAAAATTGACTAATATATAACATATATGTTATATATAATTTATGAAAACATATACTGAATTTAAAAACAAACTATTAAAAGATAAAGAAATTGCCAAACATTATGAAAAACTTGGGCCGGAATTTGCGTTGATCGAAATGGTGATAAAAAAAAGGCTGAAAAGCGGGTTATCACAAAAGGATTTGGCGGAAAAGATTGGCACCAAGCAGTCAGCAATTTCCCGTTTGGAATCGGGACGCTCAAACCCATCGTTATTGTTTTTGCAAAAAATTGCCAAAGCGTTGGATTCTCAACTTGAAGTTTTTTTAAAATGATAAATGGAAGAAATTATTTATCGAAAATCGAATAAAGATGATTTGCCGCAGATATTGGCCATGATGGAAGCTTTTGATTTGAATGCAGCCAATATAATCGATGATGGCTTTTTGGTGGCGGCGCAAGACCGGCGCGTTTTGGGATGTGCCAGAATAACCGAGATTGGCGATGGCAATATTGAATTATCGAGCGTCGCAGTGGTTGAAGGATTCAGGAAAAAGGGGATTGGCGGCAAGCTGATACAAATGCTTTTTGCCCAGGAAAAAAGACGGCCAATATATTTGATGTGTCGAAGAAGAAATCAAAAGTTTTACGAAGAGCAGGGATTTAAAGAAATGCAGGATGATTTATTGCCTGCGCTATATCGGGATATGGTTGAGAAAATCATAAGCAAGGAAAGAGCTATCAATGGCGATGGGCTTGCGATGATCAAAGAATAATAAAAAATATGTTTGTAATAAAAGAACCGAAAGATTATAGTTTTGAAAAATTTGGAATCAAGGGAAAAATTTTTCCGTCAAGCGACCTTACTGCAAAAACAAGATTTGTTTTGATTGAAACCAAAAGAGGTCACGAAACCACAATCCGCCAGCGGGAGTGTGATTTTTGTTATTATATTTTGGAAGGCAATGGATATTTTGAAATCAATGGCGCGAGCGAGGATTGCGCGGCGGGGGATTTGGTGGTAATTCCGGCAAGCAATAAATTCACTTATAAAGGCAAGATGAAAATGCTTTTGAATTGCACGCCGCCGTGGCGCGAGGAGCAAGAGGAAACGGTTGAATGACAGTATGGTATAATAAATATCATATTCGTTCTAACCAATTTCAATCAAATGAAAAAAATATTTTTAATGTCAGCCGCGGTATTGGGATCATTGCTATTCTCGGTTTCTGGTTCGGCCCAAGCTCAATCAACGTATCAGCAAACCATTGATCGGAATTTGTTGCTGTCGCAAATCCAGGAGGTCAAGCGGCAAATTATTATTTTGCAAATTCAGTTAATCCAAATCAGGATTGCCGAATTGCAGCGCCAGCTTGAACAGCTGAACACGAATAGCGCCCGTGCTTTTATTGATATTCTTTATCCGAACGGTGGGGAAAAATTGGAAAACCAACATTGTTATAATATTCTTTGGGAATCGAGTGGAATCGATCGGGTGTCGATCGGGTTGGACGCGGGGAGTAACGGCACGATTGTTGCCGATAACGTGCGGGCGGCGGACGGCCGCTATAATTGGTGCGCGGGAAATGTTGAGGGAGATGATTACCGCATCCGGATATTCGATCCGACGCGGCAAAACATCGGCGATATCAGCAGCGCGAGTTTTTCGATTTTTGACAATGCCGATGGCAAACATTGTTCCGATGGCACGGTTTTTGGCAAATGCTCCACCGACAAGCCCAAGCTTTGTATTGACGAAGAAGTTGATCTGGCCGACGCCTGCCACTCCTGCGGCTGCCCTTCGGGCAGCTATTGCGGTTCCGACAGTAAATGCCATTAAATCTGATTTTGTTGCGGTAAGAGGATAAAATATATGGCAGTATTAATCAATTTCAAAATTTGCGACAACGCGAAAGAATGCAGCGGAATCGCGGTTTGCCCGACCGGCGCTTTGTTGTGGGACGAAAAGAAGAAAAGCATAAAAATTAATAATAAAAAGTGTATTAGCTGCGGGAAATGCCAAAAGGCGTGCGGAGTTGAAGCTATTAAAGTGGCGAAGAATGAAAAAGAATACGCAAAACTAAAAAAAGAAATCAATGATGATCCGCGGAAAGCGACGGATCTATTTATAGATAGATTTGGGGCTCAGCCAGTTACGCCGCTGTTCTTGGTTGCGGAAGATAAATTCAGTCTGTCATCTTTGGAATCAAAAAAGCCGGCAATGGTGGAATTCTTCAATGATAACTCGATAGAATGCCTTTTAAGGTCAATACCGATTAAAGATTTGGTGGCGGGCATGAAAATAAATTATGAAAAAATTGAATTGAAAACCGCATCATTGTTGGAAAAATATAAAATTTCCAAATTGCCCGCGCTGTTATTTTTTAAAGATGGAAAATTGTTCGGCAAGATAGAGGGTTATTATGATCTGGATAAAAAAGGCGAATTGATAAAGTTGGTTGGTGAAATTGTAAATCGGGGAAAATAATTTTTGATATTTGATTATGATGGTTGATTACCAAAAAAAAGAAGAGGATATATTGGTTGGCTTAGTTAAGCCGCAAGGTAAAAGAATTCTTGAGGTGGGGTGTGGTGAAGGCCGTGCGAGTTTTATGCTGGCAAAATATGCGGAACATTATGTGGCAATCGATAACGATGGCAATCAAATAAATAAAGCGAATTTGCGAATACCCTTGGAATTAAAAAATAAAATAGAATTCAAAGTCGCTTCCGCAACCAACATTCCTTTATCGGGGCAAAGTGTTGATGCGGTTTTTATGTTACTTTCTTTTCATGAGGTTTCTATCCAGGAACAAGGAGCCGCCTTGGTTGAATCATTGCGGGTTTTAAAGTCTGGGGGTCGAATTGTTATTGTGGATCCGGAGGCATATCCGGTTGATTCAATCATGGCGATATGCAGTGCCGTACATTCTAAATTGAAATATTTTGATCATTCTGTGATTGTTAACCATTCGAAAAAAGTTATTGAAAAAGTTACGAGGGAATTTGATTTAAAATTAAATAAGGAAAAATACGATGTAAATTGGCAATTTGATGATTTTAATGATCTTAAAAACAGTGTTATTGCTGATTTTCCGGAGATAGAATGGAACGATAATAAAAAGATAATCCTTGCAGATATTATAAGGGGAGTTGTTAAGGATAAAGAATTCTTAAGGCCGATAACGATTCCTGACCATATGGAAGTAACTGTAATTAGCAAGTGACAGTCAAAAACAAAATGTGAGCCAAATGACAAGGAACGTAGGAGCGATTATAGGAACGATTATAGTTTGACAATATAACAATTAGGTTGTAAATTAATGAAGCTAATAAAACCGAAGCAGTTAGGGTGGAAGAAAAATGGATAGTGATGATAAGCTTGTATTAGATGGGATAAAGCTTGCCTCCATATTAGGCAAGAAAAAGGATGCAACCATGGATGATTGGTACGATATTCTTGACACGCGAAAAACACTTTTGCACCGTTATCTTGTCGCATACGACCATCCAACGCTCAAAAAAGTTCTTGTTGAGCGGTATGGTCAGATAAATGCCGACAAAATAGTAGGTAAAAGTGAAGGTTGTCTTGAATGTAAGGGTTTATTTGGAGAAATGAGAAGCGGTAGTTGTAGGGGTTGTGTTCCCGCTGGTTCGTCTTATTGGTGGGGACTGGTGGAGAAAGGGTGGCTCTTAATAATGATTGATTTTGTTGATGGAAAGTACGAGATTACTGTCAACAATGTTGATATCCGCAAGATTAAGGGACACCCGTTTGTGATATGGCAGGAAATTAGTAAAAAAATCGAACATAGGGTTGAAGAGATGGCGGGTCTCTATTCAGGTCTGCAAGCAATACACCATACGATTAAAATAGAAGATGGTCTACTGTTTGCAGATGGATCTTGAGGAGGTTTTCGAGAACCTCTTTTTTGCTAATTTTAAAATGCAAAGGTAAAATAAAAAAAGTTTGATTATGATCGCTGTAGTTATGAACAAGACAAGAAATAATAGAATAATGTAAATGTTATGGATGTTTCAGAATTTTGATCAAAAATAAAGCCAGATATAAAATTATTTATTGATGGTAAAGAATACTTTGTAAAAGAAGTTGTAACTTCCAGTTTGATGATGGAAGTTTTTATATAAAATGTTTTTTGAATGACGGGTATGTTTTTGCTGATGATTTAAATGAAAATTCATTTATATTAGTTAAGGAAACAAAAACAGATTTCCATTTGCCATTTCCCGAGAAGCTTAATTTTGATGGTAAAGAATTTGAATTTCTTTATTGCGCTCATGCGATTGCCAAAGAAATAAAAGGGGAGGAAATATTTAAACTGGGTGATTCGGAAAAATTCTGGGATTATAAAGCAAGCGATGGCAGTTATTTAAGTTTGGGGATAAATGATAAAACTGGTGAAAGATTTGATGATTATGGAAGAATAATTAATCCGCTCGAAATTGAGATGAGGGAATAAATTTTTTTGACAGAATTCATCAAATCGGTTAAATTTGCGCTAGGTGTTGGCATTGAATGATATTGTGGATAATTCTGGTATACCAACCAAGAAAATCGGAAGGGTATCAATACTGCCTATTTACAACAAAGGTCAGCTAGTATCGGCAAATTTTCCAATTTTTGAATTTGCAGCAATGGCACAAATTTTGGCGAAGATGGGGCGAATTTTGCAGAAAAATTGCCCTATTTCCAAAATAATCGCTATTGAAATTTCCAAGCTTAATCTAGTACTGGAGAATGTGCTGGAAAATAAAAATAAATTTTGTAGCGATGATATGATTATTATGCTGACCAGAAAACAGGCGGGGATAGTATGGCGAACCTATGTTGAGGATATCCTGCCATTTAAGAATTTGCGGTGCGAACAAAAAAACCAGGGGTCGAATAGATTCAAATTTTTTTATATAAACTGAATTTATGCAACGGGTATACACGCAAACATACGGGGTGGTTGGCGCGATTATTGGAAAAGAGGGGAAGGTGCTTTTGGTGCGAGGAGTTAAAACCGAATTTTAATCGATTTTCTCTAAAAAAAATAATTTAGATGGGAAAGAATTTGAGTTTCTTTATGAGGTGCATGCGGTTGGTGAAGAAATTGAAGGCGAGGAAATTTTTAGAAAAGGAATACGGAAAAATTTTGGAATTATAAATTAGTAGAATAATATGGCGGTTGATTTTGATATTATAATTGCTGATGCGGTTGTGGGGGATGAGGTGGAGTTTGCACGGATATATTCCAAGGTTTGGCCTGAAATCTATGCTAATCGTGATATTGGCGTCAATAAAGGAGATATTGATATGGAATTTGAGTCAATTAGGGCTGGGATGTTGGATAATTGGCGCGTTATTATTGAAAACAACGGAACAGGGGATGGTTATTGTTGCGTGGCAAAAAATGGCGGCGCGGTTGTTGGAATGTGCGGCGCGGTTAGGGAAAAAATAAACAATCGGATTAGGGATTTTTATATTATTGCCGATTATCGCGCCAAGGGTGTAGGAAAAAAATTATTTGATCGGGCGATTAATTGGTTTGGGAATGATTTGCCGATTTTAATGGATGTGGTTGCGTATAATAAAAAAGTGATTTCAATTTTTGAAAACCACGGTTTTTTGAGGACAAACAAACCTTTGCGGTATCGCGAAATCGCGGGAAATAAAAAAGTTTCAATAATTGAATTTTGTTTTGATAGGAATGGCTTAGGCGGATACTGATAATATAGATATTAAAAAATGGAAGAATTCAATTTTAGCGCTAAAGTGGTCAAGGGGTTGGGGCGTGGTAAAACATTGGGGTTTCCGACGGCGAATTTGGACGCGGTTGGCATTGGTTTGGATTATGGGGTTTATTTGGTTGAAATTGGAGTTGGCGGGAAAAAATATAATGGGTTGCTGTTTTTTGGAAAAAAGCAGACGTTTGGCGAACCGGTTTCAATGGAGGTTTTTATCAAAGAGTTTAATGGCGATATCTACGGCGAAACCGTTGCGGTGCGAGTCGTTAAAAAAGTTAGGGAAATCAAAAAATTCGACAATCCCGAAGAGTTGCAAAAACAGATCGCGCGCGATATCAGCGAAAATTTTTCCATTTGATTTCTTGTTATTAAACTATGGATATTATCAAACCAAAAAAACTCAATAAAGGCGATACTGTGGGCATTGTTTCTCCGTCGGCGTTCATTGCCGATGAGCTCAAACCGCAATTCCAAAAAGGGGTTGAATTTTTGGATAGCCTGGGTTTGCGCGTAAAGATCGGCAAAAATGTTTTCAAAAGATATTTTTGTTCGGCGGGAACTGTTGATGAGCGGGTTAGCGATATCCATGAAATGTTTTCGGATCCCGAGGTCAAAGCGATTATCCAGTCGCAGGGAGGCGAAACTGCCAATGAACTATTGGATCATCTCGATTGGGAGCTAATAAGGAACAATCCGAAA
>JBAYLX010000051.1:0-7266 GCA_041663885.1 Minisyncoccota bacterium
CGATCCGGTCACCGAATTCAAATTCGCGATCGTGGCGGTGAGCCCGGTAAGATTGGTCGCCGTGGCCGCATTGCCCGTAATACTGCTGTCGATAAACGCGAATTGTTTTCTCGCCGCGCCCGTGGTGATCGTGCCATAGAACGCGTCGCTCAAAAATTCCACCGCCCCCGCTTCGGGCGCGGATAACAAATCCCCTGAAGTAAATTTCAGCGGCGCGCTGTTTGCCGCGGTAGTTCCGGCTTTCAAATGCAAAATCGCCGCCGGACTGGCAACGCCAATGCCGATATTACCGGAATTCAAAATGTGCAGCCGGTCATTGGATCCGGTCTTCAGAATCACATCCCCGCCACCGCTCGCATCCGAATCCCCGGTAACGATCGCGTCCGCGGTATTGGAAAGCGCGGCCGCGGAACCCAATCCGGCCGACGACATCGTGGAACCGTCGGCAAAGATGATCTGGCCGCCCGAACCTGAATGTATCCGGATGTCGCCGCTGACATCGAGTTTGGAACCCGGGCTCGTTGTCCCGATGCCGACATTGCCGGATTTGAAATAAATCCCATTGGTGCTGCTCGGGCCGATCCAGGATTCGGCAATCGTGGTCAAGGGATTGATGAGGGTGAATGAATTGGCCGCGTTGGTGTAGACGCCGTTGGTAACCGTGGCCGCGTTGCCGGTGGTGCTTTGGTTCAGTGTGGGAAAATTAGTTAATAACGCCGCGCTGCCCGATGGGGTCAGATAATCAGTACCGGCAACGGCCGCGCCGATAGTCGCGCCATTGGATTTCACGATTCCGTCAATCGCTTTCACGATCGGATCGGCTTCGGTGAAGGATGTTAAATAGCCTTCGGCAGAATGGTCGCCCCAGCCATATGCCGCATCCCAGTTGGAAATTTGAGTTGAAGTTAACGAATTTTGTTTGGCATCCAGCGCGGCTTGCAGATCGGTCTGGCTCGATAACGTTCCGGCCACGCTTCCCCAGGTTCCGCCGTCCACGACCGGCGTCTGCCAGCGGGCCAAACCATTGGCATCGCTGGTTAATACTTTGCCGGCTCCCGGACTACCGCTCGTGATTGCCAGAGCGCTGGCAATGGTTGTGGTGGCATTGAATACCGCCGCGCCCGAATAGGTCTGGGCTCCGGCCACGGTGAAATTGCCTTGCACGGTGAGATTGCCGTTGGCGGCAATATTATTGGCCGTGGCGTTGCCATTGTCATCGACATTGAAAGCGCCTGAAGTGATGGTTAATGTTTTTGATACCAGGTTGGCGGGCAAAGATACGGATTGGCCCGTGGAATAATTGGGGCGGTCGGAATTCATTTGGCGCAGGAGCTGGTCAACTTTGTTTTTGGTGACAGTATCCACCACCACGGTGTTGGTGTTGGTATTGATTGTGCGAATGGTTTGGACTTCCCTGGTGGGATTGATGTTCTGGACAATCTGGGTCGGCGGATTTGGATTTGAAGGTCTGTCCTCGGTAGCAATCGAGGTCAGACCTTGGCCAACTGCATCCGTATTTTCCACTGGCTCCTGATTGATATTTGATTCTTGAATATTTTTTGAAAATTGATCATTACTCATTAAATCTTTCACTGGCGCGCTTGCCGGCGGCTTTTGGCAATCGATACCGAAAAAACATTTGATGTCGCTAAAAACCGAAGCCAAGCTGGCTTGGTCAAACAACCGCGGAAACACCTCGCGGACCGCAATTTGCGCGCCGTCAGCGATCCGACTGGGCAAAGATATTGCGTCGTCGATAATATTGGCATTGGCCACCGGCGCGAACCCGAAAAACACTAAAAATGCCAGAGCAATTTCAGTCAAAAATTGTGGTTTTTTGCGATGTTGTTTTAATACCATGTTCACAGCGATCCAATCCTATCTTTCCTTAAGTAAATTATACCGCAAACGCAATATCTGCGCCACTGTGGAAAAATGCTCTAAAAAATTTGGCCGACCCTTTTTACTTTTTACCCTGTTCGCCCAAACACCACCGCCAAATCGGTTTTATTGTAATAATTTTACCATCTCGCTCAATCGAATCGCTTTCGTTTTCGGTAAGAATCAATCCCTCATTGATAACATATCTGTCCATTGCCTCAATCAAACCCCCGATTTCCCTTTCTTTATCGTTTTCGTTTAAAAATACAGTCACTTGGATTGCCGCCGTAATTTTATTTTTTCCCCTGATTAAAAAATCGCATTCCCTTTTCCCTTGGAAATAAAAAATCTCTTTATCCCTTCTTTTTAATTCCATATAAACCAGATTTTCCAAAACTCTACCGCGGTTGGCGCTATTCGTAAAAGCAATTTCATTATAGAAGCCGGAATCAACACAGTAAAATTTGTCAGGATTGTAAATTTGTTTCTTCACCGAATGGCTGTATTTTGAAATTCGATAAAACAGAAAAGAATTTTCCAAATACGACAAATAATTCTTGACTGTCATCAGGTTTTTCATTTTTGTCATCCTGGCGATATTTTCCAAACTCGCACTCATCCCGATATTGGAAATCACAAAAGCGACTATTTCTCTTAAACTCGCCTCGTGCTTGATTTTGTAGCGCAAAACAATATCCCGATAAATGATATTTTTCAAATATTCTTGGAGTAAAGGCCGAAAATTTTGCAAAACCACCTCCGGAAATCCGCCGTTTTCCAGATATTGGCCGAATATTTTTTTGGCAGAAGCGATCACGGCCGGTTTGTATAAATCCGCGGCTGACAATCCATGTCCCAACCGGTAACGCGCCAACTCCCCGAAAGACAGCGGAAAAAGAGCCAGCGGATAAACTCTTCCCGTAAGCGCGGTGCCGATTTCCCGTGAAAGCAGCGCCGCGTTTGACCCGGTAATGAAAATCTTGGATTTTTCTTCCCGGATCAAACGGTTAATAAACTTTTCCCAGCCCGCAATAATCTGAATCTCATCAAAAAAAAGAAACAGCTTCTTGCCGGCCGCGGGAAATAACTCATAATAGGCCTCCAATAAATTTTCAAAATCAACCGCTTCAAATTTCAATAACCGCTCGTCTTCAAAATTGATATAAAGAAAATCTCCGTTCCCATTCTTCAAATCCGCGCTGATTTTTTGCCAAATCATCTTCAAAAGATATGACTTTCCCGAACGCCGCACGCCGGTGATTATAACCGCCTCTTTCAATCGGCTGATCTTTTCAAAATCAGACCCCAACAGCACATCTCTTTGAATGGGATTTGCCACTTCCAAAAATTGACCCCTCTGTTCAACAATTACTTTTTTTAATACCTCTTGATTAACCATGATTTAATATATTATTTTACAGATATAATATATCACAATATAGTTTATATTGTCAATATAAATTATTGCAAAATCACTCCACTCTGTCGCCTATCAATTATTGCCAATTATTGAATTAATTTTCTTCATCGTCGCGTTCCCCACATTCCCCGAACCGAAGCGCAAACCGTAGAGTGCAAGAATTTCTTGGGCGTATTTTTGCTGGAATTTAATCACTGCGTTTTTTGTCGCCAAATCATAATTGCCAGAAACCGATAACGCATACCCCTGCCCCTTCAAAACTTCCTGCAGGCATTTTACCTCCACATCATTTTGCGTTCCGTAGCGCAAAACCTTAGTGATTTGGGCGCAGGAATAAGCGGGCTTGCCGGTCATCGCCGCCAGTTGCGCTTTGAGTTTGTTAATCAACGCGATAATTTCATTGACCTTGACCAAAATCTCGGGGCGCGTCAGCTTAACGGCTGGCTTAATTGTAATGGGCGGATTGATTGATCCGCCACCGCCCAAAGAAACGCACTGCCCGCCGGAACAAACCTTTCCCGCCGCGCAAGTGCCGCAATTCAAAGACTTACCGCAACCATCGCTCCAATTGCCGCACTGATAATTGCCTAATGACGCGCAAGTTTTAATCACACAAGAAAGCGCCGCGCAAACATTATTATTGCAGCCGCCCTCTTCGCAAGGCCACGAGTTACAACCATTGCCGCCCAGTTGCACTTTCCATATACCACTCCGGCAAATCGCTTTGGAATGGGCTGTGCTGGATTTAATGCCGCCACTTGCAACACATTCCGTCGCACCCCAGCCGCATTTGTCGGCACCGCAACAAACCAGATTATGGCAATGGTCTGAAGAGCATTGAGAATCATCGGTGCAAGCGGTTTTATCCGGTTTTAATCCGTTAGAAACGTTCAAAGCGGCAATGGCCTGGCATTTAGGACTAACCTCTGAGCCGTTCCTGAATTGAACGCATGTTTTGCTAAATCCCCCGCCAGCCAATAACGATGAAAACTCGGCGGCTTTATAAGGTGCCCAAGCAGACCACGAGAAATTTTGCAAACAATCATCATTTAAACCAACATTCCGCGTGCGCACCTCCGTTGCCAAATTTCCCAAATTTGAAACCGCGGAACAAGAAGAACCCAAGCTTATCTTTTGGGAAAGCATATTTAAAGAGGTTTTGTAGTTAGACATAGAGTAATAACTTCCGGACATCCAAACAACTCTTGCATCATCGGAACTATTGCCAAAAGGAACAACCGGTCGAAGATTATCCCTGCCAGACCGCAAAGTTATCGGTTCGAAAACCCAAGTAAAACCCCCATCTATTGTCGTCCAACGCTCAAGTTCGCGATTATCAAGCTTCCGGGAAAGGTAAACAATACTTGGATTACTCTTATCCAATTCAATACCGCCCAAATATTGGTATTGGCTTTCATAAAGATACGGCCCGGCCTCGTTGGTCACATCGTACACCTTCCAAGCACTGCCGGTCCAACGAGCATAATTGTAATGATTGCTCTGATTTTTGGGCGGGCTATAATTACCATTACCTAGAAGTGTTGTGTTCGGGTAAGTCGAGAAAACCATATACGGATTTCCGCCGGAATCATAAGCAATATCCCACATCCAAGCAGGAAAATGACCTTTCTTGGTTGCATTATAAACAAGCTCAAGATCCGATTCGTGCAAAGGAAGAGCAGACCAATTTTTGACCAGGGATTTGTTAGCACTAAAAAATTCCCCATTCTGATAATAAGCGAAATAAATATTCTTAGTCCCATTTCTCCAACTAGGATGCGAACCGGTTACACCAAAATAAATCTTCGAAACTCCGTCCCCAACAATCTTTGGGTAAGGATATGCGTTAGGAAAATCTAAAATAACTGTTTCGTTGCCCCAGGAAATACCTTGATCCGTTGAAGTTCTCACTATAAGTTTGGCTACATTATAACCTCCCCGTCGATAAAAAAGATACAACTTCTTTTCGGAGGATAAATAAACGGGATAAGTATATGTCACGCCACCGACCGAATCAACCAATGTGTTTTCCATCCCCCAGGAAGAAATGTCTTCGGGATTATCGGATATCCGGTAAAAGATGTTTCTATCTGTTGCATGCTTGGTATAAAAAGCGATCAATCGGCCGTCCGGCCTCACATAAATAGTCGGATCATTGTGGTCGTCAATTTGCAAACGCTCGTGCAAAACAAAGGAACTAAGATTTTTAGTAGCATGGTCATACTGGGTTATAACTATGTTGCCGCTGCGATCGACCGACCCTATATATGTTCGGTTGTGTACGCCATTATAATTTATGGCTCTCGGATCCTGGAACCAGCACCAGGCTCCATTGTTAACCGCAACCGTAATATTTCCGCCAGGTGGAGTATAGCTATCATCGGCCAGACAGACGCCATTTGAACATTTTTGTCCCGCGCATTCCGCATCCGTATCCACCCACGCGCTGCCGTCAGCTTTACAAACCCGGCAACCAGATACCGCATTAGGAATACAAAAAACCGGCGGGAAAAAATAAAATCCTGCAGTAGATGACCGGAAAACACCAAAATCATCTTTGTTATCGTTGTCCCAATCGCCGCTGATCGACAGATCGCCGACCAAACCCGAAGGGCCGATGGTGGCGTCGGTGGTGCCGTTGCGGTCGTAGTCAAAATACCATTTTAAATCAGTGGCGCGAAAGATCGCCAGATCGGTTTTGCCGTCGTTGTTGAAATCGCCGGTTAACGGCTGGTCGCCTGCGGTCTGGCCCCAAGGGCCGATGGTGGCATCCGTCGTGCCATTACGGTCGTAATCAAAATACCACTTGTGGTCGCTGGGTCGGAAAACCGCGATATCAATTTTACCATCACCGTTAAAATCACCAGAAAGCGGAATGTCGCCGACATTACCCCAGGGGCCGATGGTGGCGTCGGTGGTGCCGTTGCGGTCGTAGTCAAAATACCATTTAAGATCAGTTTTACGGAATATTGCCAAGTCGGTTTTCCCATCGTTGTTGAAATCGCCGGTTAACGGCTGATCACCCGCGGTCTGACCCCAGGGGCCGATGGTGGCGTCGGTGGTGCCGTTGCGGTCGTAGTCAAAATACCATTTATGGTCAGACGGCCGGAAAACCGCAATATCGGTCTTGCCGTCGCCATTAAAATCGCCGCCAAGTGGAATATCACCAGCCAAACCGAATTTAATTTCCAAATCTTGAGCCGCAGACGATTGCGGATTAGCCAAAAAAAACATCGATGCGGCAAAAAGGAAAGCAAACACACAAATGATTTTTTTGTCCATATTTTTTTAAACATATAGAACGAATCTAAAAAAATTTATTTTTTATTTTGTCATTATCTTCCGTCAATAAGCTGGTTTAATTTGTTTTTTGTCGCATTCCCCACATTCCCCGAACCGGAGCGCAAACCGTAGGGAATTAAAATCTCGGTAGCGTATTTCTGCTGGAATTTGGCCACCGCGTTTTTTGTTGCCAGATCGTAATTGCCCGAAACCGCCACCGTATACCCTTGCGCCCTCAAAACCTCCTGCAAACATTTGACTTCCGCATCATTTTGCATTCCATAGCGCAAAACCTTGGTAAGTTGAGCGCAAGAATAAGCTGTTTGCCCCGTCATCGCCTTCAACTGCGCCTGCAGTTTGGCGATCAGCGCCATAATCTCGTTGATTTTGGCAATAATCTCGGCGCGGGTCATTTTGGCAATCGGATTGACCGACGGGTTGATCGCGCCCCCACCCCCCGAGCTCACGCACCGCCCGGCAGCATTGCACAACTTGCCGCTCGCGCACGCGCCGCAATTAATTAAATCGCCGCAACTATCGTCCCAATTTCCGCATTCATAATTTCCCAACGTGGCACAGGTTTTGACAATGCAAGCCGGTGCCGCACAAACTCCCGCACCCGAACAAGTTTGGCCGGTGGGACAGTTGGTTGTTGCGCCCCACTTTAAACAGCTATTGGTTAC
>JBAYLX010000052.1:0-6996 GCA_041663885.1 Minisyncoccota bacterium
AAATGGGAATCACCACATTAGACAACCCATCGTCATTCTACGGCCTTGCGTTGGTCTTGGGAGGCGGAGAAGTAACATTATTGGATATGACCTCGGCTTACGGGATATTTGCTGCGCAAGGCTACCGTATGCCAGCGACCGCAATCATAAAAATTACCGACAATAAAGGGTTTTCTTTTTACAAAAACAATAAGACCCCGCAAAAAGTATTAAGTTCGCGCAGCGCCAACCTAATTAGTAGTATTCTTTCGGATAACGTCGCGCGCACTCCGATATTTGGCGCCAATTCGCCGCTTTATTTTAAAAACTACAACGTCGCGGTTAAAACCGGAACCACGAGCGATTATAGGGATGGTTGGATTATTGGCTACACACCTTCGATTGTTACCGGTATCTGGACAGGAAACAGCAATAATGAAGTGATAAAAAAAGAACCTGGATCGGTGGTTGCTGGTCCAATATTCCACACTTATATGGAAAAAATACTTATTAATTACCCGGTAGAATCTTTTCCCCAACCCTAAAAACAATCAATTATTAAAAAACCGCAATATTGCGGTTTTTTAATAATCCTACAATTGAGATTGCGTGTTTTAGTATTTTTTAATCGGCATTAATATATATATAAAACTCAAATCGCCTGCCGACTTTAAAACCCCGGGGCCATCATCACTCGAAAACTCAAAAATACATTTATCATCTTTAATCGAATTCAACCCCTCAACCAAAAACCGGCAATTAAATATTATTGAAACGTCCCTGCCCGACGCGCCCTCCACTTTCATCTCTCCGTCATAACCGCCTAAATCCGCTGATAAACTAGAAACTAACATTAATAATTCTTTTTGTTCAATCTTAATACCGACTTCATTATTTTTTCCAGAAAAAAGACTTGCCGACTTCAATTGGTTTAATAGTTCTTTTTTTGAAAAAACAACACTCTCCACGTAAGAAGTGGGAATAATCGCTTGATAATCGGGAAAATCTCCCTCAATAAGGCGGCTTACGAATTGTATCTGCGGCTGATCAGCATCCTCGGGCGCGGAAAAATCAATATTGATTTGGTTATTAACAACAAAAAAATTAACATTATTTTTTTTATCATTAAAGATTGATATTATCTCCCTAACCGCCCTTAACGGAATAATTATTGATTTTCCAATTAAATTTTCCGGCAGTTTTACACCGGTAATAGTTTTCTCTCCCAATCGAAAACTATCCGTGGCGACAATCTTAATCCCCTCCTTTAAAAAAGATAAGTACACCCCTGTAATTTCAGGTTTAATAGACGAAACACTAACAAAACCAACAATTTGCGCCAGCGCCTGGCAAAGCAAATCCGGCTTGATAGTTAGATAATCACCTTCCGTGTTTATTGGTAAAGCAGGAAACTCGTCCGAGCTTAAACTATTTAAATTTGATTTGCGCCGATCATTAATAATCGCAACCGCGTTATTTTTACTTTCAATGCTAACCGATCCGCCCGGAAAAGAACCTATTAAATTTGATAATGTCTGCGCGGGCAATACCACGTCGCCATTCTCTTCGGTTTTTGAAAGTAGCTTCCAGGATATACCCGTCTCTAAATTTGTCGCGATCGCGGTAAGTGAATTTTTTTCTGCACGCAATAAAATATTGCTTAATATTGGCAGTGTAACGTCTTTTCCGGTTATTTTTTCCACTTGAGATAGTGCGGATTGGAGTTTTTCTTGTAAGATTTTAGTTTTCATTGATTTTATAAAAAATTAATTAAATTTAAATATTAGTATCATTAGTGATTGTGGATAAATAACTATTTAAGATTGAGTTCCCTTTGAATAATCTGTGGATTAATGGTGGTTTTTTGATAATAATAAACTGGTTTTAATTATTGTTATATTTATTGGTAATAATTATTAACAAGTATTTCTTATTATTAATACTATATATTTACCCAATTATATCCACATTATTTTCACAACCAATATTTTTAATTAAGAGTTATAAATTTTTAGTTTCAATATATTGATTTCTTCTTGCAGGTTTTCATCTTTATCTATTTCCAAAGAGATTTTTTTGTAGGCATGCATCACGGTGGTGTGGTCTTTGTTCCCCATTTTCCGCCCGATCGATGGAAAAGACGCATTTAACTCTTTTCTCATCAAATACATCGCAACCTGGCGCGGTTTAACCACTTCTTTTTTTCGCGAACCAGATAATATCTCTTTTTCTTTTAAATCGTAGAAATTTATCGTTTCTTGGATTATTTTTTTAAAATTAATAATTTTTTTTGGGTTGGTTGACGAGAGTATTGATAAGCATGATTCTACTGTTGGGGGGATATTTTTTAATTTAATATGCGCTGCTAATTTGGTTAATCCCCCTTCGAGTTCCCGGATATTGCTCTGAATGGTTGATGCAACCGCAGAAAGAATATCGTCCGAAAAAGGAAGATTGAGTTGCTGGCATTTTTCTTTTAAGATCGCCACCCTGGTTTCAAAATCAGGCAAGCTGATGTCGGCAATCATACCACCCTCAAAACGCGATCTTAACCGGTCGGAAAGTTCGGTGATTGCTTTTGGGGGCCGATCCGAAGAGAGTATTATTTGCAAGTTTTTATTATAAAGACTATTGAAAATAAAAAAGAATTCATCCTGGGTTCTGTCTTTCCCTGATATAAATTGAATATCGTCAATGATAAAAACCGCAGTATCGAGGTACTTCGCCCGCAAGTCGCTGATTGTTCCGCTGCGGATTGCGGTGATTATTTCAGTTGTTAATTTTTCGGTCGGTATATATCGGATCTTTTTGCCGGGAGAATTACTAGCCACTTCGTTGCCGATTGCTTGCAAGAGGTGGGTTTTTCCCAAACCGACGCCGCCATAAACAAATAATGGATTGTAGGTTTCTCCCGGTTTTTCCGCTACCGCCAAAGAAGCGGCGTGGGCTAGTTCATTGTGCGGTCCGACAATAAAACAACTAAAGCTGTATTTCGGGTTAAGGTTGGTTTCTTTGTTAAACTTAAATTGCTCAAAACCAAGTTGGCCGTTTTCTGTGGCGTTTGCGGTATTTTTATTTTTAATTGGTTTTAATGGGGTTTCTTTGACAACCCTAAAGAAAACTTCCCGTATTGATTCATTGGCTTCCCGCAAAAGTTTTATTGTTTGTTTGTGATATTTTTGTTCGAGCCATTCCTTGGCGAACGAGTTTGGTACGCCAATTACCGCTTCCCCGTTTTCAATTGAAACAATACTGGTTGATTTGAACCAGGTGGTAAAGATTGCCGGAGAAACGTTCAATTGTGTTTGCGCCAATATTGATTGCCAGATTTCTTCGTTTGTCATGGTATCATCCGGTGATTGATTATCGCGGAGTCATTCATTATACCTTGATATTTTCTATATTGAAAATAATCAAAAAAAAATTAAAAAGCAAGAGAAATAAAAAATATTTTTTAAACAAGAGGCGTTTTTTGATCTTAATGTTAAAAAATACATTCAAAAAAGCTTAGCAAGACATTAATTGGCAGGAAAGCAATGGTTTTGATATGTTAAAAATTTGTGGATAACTATGGGTAAAATGTGGATAAAACCGGGAAATTGGCGCTATTGACATGGTTGTGTTTATGGCAGTTTTATTTGAAAATAACGAAGGGATTTACTTTTTGTTAAAAAAATGTAGAATGAATCCGTAAGAAAAATGTAAAATTTTAAAAGCGATGAGTGTCACTTACCAGCCAAAAAAACGCAAAAGAAGCAAAACCCACGGATTTCGCAAGCGTTCTGAAACCACGGGCGGCCTCCGGGTATTAAAGTCAAGGCGCGCTAAGGGGAGAAAAAAGCTTACCGTATAAATATATGTTGCCGCCTGCCAATCGCTTAAGGAAAGAAAAAGAGATTAAGCGGGCGCTTGCCGGTAGAAGCGGCTGCAAGGTTGGTCTATTAGCATGCAAGACGGCGAAAAACGGTTTGAAAACCGCGCGTTTTTGTTTTATTGTTTCCAAACGAATATCAAACAAAGCCGTTGATCGCAATAAATTGAAGCGCCGGTTGCGCGCCGCAGTTATGGCGCAGCTTTCTCGCGTCAACCCGGGGGTGGATTGTGTGTTGGTTGCTTATCCGGGATTGGAAACAAGGGGATATGGCGACTTGACGCTTGCTGTCGAAAAAATTTTGAATAAGTCAGGAGTTTTAAAATCGTAAAATCCAAGGCAGAAATAATATTTTTTTCTTTACACTTTTCGCTTTGCGTTTTACACTTCTAATATGAATATTTTTGATGCGATTATCTATCAGCCGCTTTTTAACGCCCTTGTCGTGCTTTATCAATGGCTTGGCGATTTTGGTTTAGCTGTAGTCGCGCTCACGGTTTTGATCAGATTGATACTTTATCCCCTGGCGGCTGAGTCGATTCGCGTGCAAAAAGTTACGGCTCTGATCCAGCCGAAAATGAAAGAAATCCAGGAGAAATATAAAAATGAAAAAGAAAAGCAGGCGATGCTGATGATGCAGCTGTGGAAGGAGAATAAAATAAATCCATTGAGCAGTTTCTTGTTTCTATTGCTGCAGCTGCCGATATTGTGGGGTCTTTATTATGTTTTTTTTAACGGGTTTAAGGATGGGTCGCTGGCGATGCTTTATGGGTTTGTTGCCAATCCCGGCACGATCAATCCATTGTTTTTTGGGGCGATAAATTTGGCGGCATCTTTCCCGGCTTTTGCGGTGGCGGCGGGAATTTTGCAATTTGCCCAGGTTAAAATGATGATGCCCAAGGCACAGGCGGAAAAAAAGGACAAGAGCCAGTCCGAACAGTTTGCGGCGATGATGCAAACCCAGGCGCTTTATATTTTTCCGATTTTTACCGTGGTGATATTTTGGGGATTGCCTTCGGCTCTCGGCCTTTACTGGATCACGACCAGCGTCTTTTCAATCGTTCAGCAATATTTTATATTAAAAAATGGCCTTTCGAAGGATGGATATGGGGCGTCCATATTGATGTCCGATGCGGGCGGCGCGGTCGCTCATAAATAAACATAACTATATGTTTGATTCAAAAAAAATCGATATAAAAAAAATCAAAAAGATTGCCCAGGAATTCATAAGAAAAATCGCTCCCGAAGCCGAAGTTGATGTTTTGGATCAAAAGGAAGGGACGGTTTTTATCGAGGCTAAAGTTGATGATCCGCAGACGCTGATCGGGCCCGGTTCCGAAACTTTGCTGGCGATCCAGCATTTGTTGCGGGTGATATTGCGGAAAACCGGCGGGGGCGCGGATAAGCCATATTACATTGATCTGGATATCAACAATTACAAGAAAAAAAAGAAGGAATATTTGAGAGAATTGGCGGTAACCACTGCCAACGAGGTGGCATTGGCGAAAAGAGAGGTATCTTTGGCGCCGATGAGCTCTTATGAAAGGAGAGTTATCCATATGGAATTAAAAGAGCGCGGCGATGTCGCCACCGAAAGCCGCGGATTCGGCCCCGAAAGAAAGGTGGTGGTTAAACCGGTGGATCAAAGTTGATTCGCCAACAAATCATAAATCGAAAAACGGCTTTTTATAAAAAGCCGTTTTTTTGTGGCTGGATGCTTGTTTCAAGAATTTCTTTTTGATTCTTCTTTGGCTCTTTTGATTTTTTGCAGCTCTTCGGGGTTGGTGGTTATGATTTGGTCTTCAATGTAAGAAGCGACCACTTTTATGGCGACGTGCTTTTGCCCGGCAAAAAACAAGCCTTCCCCTATTTCCGCTTCCAGAAGGAAGCTTTTTTCACGGTCGGTGAGGTTGAACGTTTTTTGAACGACATCGATGGTTGCCGGGGATTGTTTCAATAAGAATTGCATGGATGAGTTGGTAATGATCGGCTGGCCGTAATTTGAACGCATAAAATCCGCCACATCTTGGGTGATCGTGGTCACTCCCAGCCAGTATTTGCGCGCCCGTTTGCAAAGGCCGAACAAGAACGATGCGCCATCTTCGTTTTGCATCAGCACCCAGGCCTCATCCACCACCAGGATCCGTTTACGGAGGCGGGAGCGTACTTTGTTCCAGATATAGTGCATAATGATGTACATGGCGGCGCTGCGCAGCTCGTTTTCCATGTCGCGGATGCCAAATACTACCAGGGGCTTGTCCATGGAAACATTGGTGGGCTGGTTGAAGAATTCGGCATATGTGCCTTGGGTGAATTTGCGGATGCGCCGCACCAGGGAATCGGTGCCGTCCATCCCTTCGAGTACCGCTTCAAGGTCTTGCATTAACGGCGTCCTTTCGGCCCATAATTTGGGATCGGTTTCAGGGGTGATATCTTTTGCCGCGTAAACTTCGGTGAGCGCCCGATCGATGATGGCGTCTTCTTCAGGGTTCAATCCGCCCAACAATATTCTTATCAAGCCGACGATATTGATGGCGTTGGAACGGATGATGTCCGCCGGATTTTCGTCTTCGCGCGGGTCCGGCAGGTCAAATGGATTCAAATGATAAGGAGACGACAAAGATATGTTCAAAAAAGATCCGCCCGTGGATTCGGCTAAAGTTTTGAATTCGTTTTCCGGGTCGACAACGATCCCGTCGATTCCAAGCATCATTGAGCGCAAGATTTCCAGTTTGATGCCATAACTTTTTCCCGAACCCGATTTGGCGAAAATGACGCTGTTGGCGTTTTCAAGGCTGAAGCGGTCAAAAAGTATCAATGAATTGTTATGCAAATTGGTGCCGTAAAGTATGCCTTCGTTGGCGCTGAGATCGAAAGAAATAAACGGGAATGCCGATGAAAGAGGGCCGGTGTTCATCGGGGTGTATATTTGAATCTGGTCCAATCCATAGGGACAGGTGGAGGTAAATCCTTCTTTTTGCTGGTACATCGAGGGTTTGATGTAAACCAGCTTGGATTCGAGGATCGATCTTAGTGAGGTTTCGGTGTCGCGCAGTTTTTCAAAATTATCTTCATAGACGGTAAGGTATATTCCCAAGTGGAACATCCTTTCGGTCGAAGTTTGAAGCTTGTCGCGCAGGCTTTCC
>JBAYLX010000053.1:0-6898 GCA_041663885.1 Minisyncoccota bacterium
AAGTTTTTTTTGCCCGCGGCGTCTTTGCAGCGGACGTAATAGGTGTAGCCGCCAAAATCATTTAAAGTAACCGCGGCTTGCTGCTGCTGGCCGTCGGAAGTGGCGAACAATCCTTCCATCGCGCCAAATTCCATATCCTGGGAAGCAAAACGGCATTCGGCCGCGGGAATGGTGGACAGGCTCAACGCCACCGAATTTTGATAGACCGACGATGCCGGAGAAAGCTCGGCCATTGCCGGGCCTTCGTCTTTGGGAGCATAGCTGAAATTGATATTAGACGATTCTTTGTTTTGGTTGCCCGCAGCATCCTGACAGCGGACGTAATAAGTGTAACTGCCGGCGGCAACTTCGGTTAACGATTTGATATGGCGCTTGCCGTCTTTGGCGGCCTCCATCTTGTTTTCCATGGAATCGTAATCGGTATCGGCGATATCGTATTTGCAGGTCGCGGCTTCATCGGTGGCCGCGGAGATTTCCGTCGGGGCCTGGGTTAATTCTCCCGAAGGCGCCAACGCCGAGATTACCGGAGGAACAGTGTCTTTCTTTGTTTCCAGTTCTTTGACCGGTTCGGGTTTTTCGACCTGGGTTGCCGCCGCGTAATTAAACCGGACGTTCGCCGGAGAAGTATTAATGTTGCCCGCGGCGTCTTTGCAGCGGACGTAATAGGTATAACTGCCATATTTGGTCAGCGCCAGCGCGGCGGAATGATGCTTGCCGTCACTGGAAGCGAGCTGGCCGGCCATGGCATCGAAATCCTTGTCGGTTAAAGCAAAACGGCAATCGGCAATTTCATTGGTAACAACGGATAATGTCGCCCGGGAATTATAGACGGTTCCCGACGGCGCCGGATTGGAGATCGTGGCCGGAGTCGAATCCGCGGCCGCGCAGGCGTTGTTCTTGCAGGTTTTCCCGGATTGGGAGCAATCCTGAAGATCGCTCCAGGATGAAGTTTGGGTGCAGGCGTTGTTAATACAATCGGCGGCAATGTTTTCGCGCTGGAGAATGGTGCCGCGGCAGCGGTAGGCAACGGAAGAATCAGCAACACATTTTTCCGCCAAGCTGCCTTTGCTGCCGCAAGAATCATACCAATACAAATTGCCGTTGGAGCACTTCTTGGAGGCTTCGATAGTGCAATTTCCGCAGACGCCGTTGTTGCAGGTCTTGCCCGAGGAACATTCGCCGCAGTTAAGGGTGGCGCCGCAGCCATCGGAAACCGAGCCGCAATTGCGGCCCAGCGACGAACAGCTGTCCGGAACACAAGAAGAAACGCATGCGCCGTTCGCACAGGTCTTGTCCGAAGCGCAGGTACCACAGAAACCGCCACAGCCGTCGGATCCGCACACCTTACCCACGCAGTTCGGAGCGCAGGCGGCACAGGTAATTGTTCTTGGGCTTTCAGCAAAAATAAACCAATCCCCCGGCGTTCTTTTCCCGGCCGCATGCACCGTATGCGCCGTTTCATCCGCAACAACGCGCGCACCATTACTGGTTGCCGCCGGCAGCGCAAACGAAAATCCATGAACCGCGGAACCGCCGCATTGGCCGGCAATATCGGATCGGGATAAATTCGCCGCCGCGTTACCCAGATAACCATCGGCAGTAGTATCATCCAAATAAAAATCAACTGCGAATTGAGTGGCGGCGTTATTAGGATCGCATATCCAACCGCTCAAAATCGCGCACGTGGCGCTTTCAAACGAACTTTTGATCTGGTTGGCGCTGGCAACGCAAACCCAGTTCTGGCAAATTTTGCCATCGGTACATTTCGAATTATCATTGGCCCAAGCCGTGCCCGTGGCATTGCAAACACCGCAGCCGACCACTTTGCCCGGAACGCAAACCTGATTTGCCGCAAGCACCGGCAAAAAGTTGATGACTGCTGCAAAAACTATGGCAATTAGAGCAACAACGATAAATGGTTTCATTTGTTAAAAAATTTCCGCGCAATATTGGACTTCTTTGATAGTACGGCCGGCAATCGCGATATCTTGGACCGGAATATCTTTTATGGTTTCCGGAACTTTGAAAGATTGGGCGATCTCATTGAATACCCGGTCGATATTGCGGCTGCTCCGTCCGGCCAAAACCAGCCCCATGAATGACGTTAGTTTATTTGACCGCTGGACGTTTTCCGCTTCGCCGATCACAATCATTTTATCCAGAATCGGCTCCAGGGCCGCGACAATTTCCGCGTCTGATGATAAATATTTCTGCCCCAGATAATTTTCTTTTTTCAAAACTCGGAACAGATTATTGGTCGCGTTCGCCGCGCCGATCTTTTCCATCGCCAGATTGATCACCAGGTCGGCGCTCAATATTGTTTTCGAAATTTCGAAATTCCCCATCCGCTCGAATTCACCGGTCGCCAGATCAAGCGCCGCCACGCCGAATTTCGCCCCGGCATCAATCAACCCGGACTTTTGCGCAACCGCGACAACCGGCAGATCGTCAAAACTTTGCCCGGCAACGGTAATATTTTTCGCCTCCACGCCCCGCCCTAAAAGGATTTGCAAAACCGCGCTCAAAAATTCGGGCGACGCGTTATCGCGGAAATAAGCATGACTCGGCTTGGCAAGCGTTGGTAGAATCACCACTTTTGAATCTTTGCCGACATTGATATCCCCCATCAGTTCCAGCGCTTTTCCAACTGCTTCGATAACATCGTATTTAACGCGCCAGATCGCCACCGCGTTTTGATCGGGTTGCAATTTGAACTCATCGCCGGCCTGGTATTCTTTTTCGGATTTATAACCCCAGAAATTGGCCATCTCGTCTTCCAAAAGTAAAATGTAATACGGCACATTGGGATGGAACAATGTCGGAATCGCCACTTTGATGACACTGTTGACGCGGCAAGTCTTGCTTTCCATTTTTTCCAGCGCCACAAAACAATACGGACACTCGCTGATCGGATATTCCCACCTTTTTTTGCACTGCAAGCATTGATAAAAAGCCATAAGTATTTTATCGTTAATATGTTCAATTATAGATTCTCATTCTCCTACTTTTAATTTAAAATGTAAATATCAAAGATCAAAATGACAGTGCGATAATGTAAAATGTTAGACTTCTAATATTTTAACATTTTAATTTGTCATTTTCCATTTTGATTTTTAAATTTTTAATTTCTGATGGAAACTTATTTTTTGCCAGAAAAATCGCGGACGAAAATGCAAAAGGTCTGGGGCAAGCCGCTGTTTGGAACCGATTTGGAAATAAAATCCCAATACGAAAATATCCTCAAAAAGAAAAACTACAAAACCGTGGTCACCGTGGGCGACTATTGCTCGCACCATCTGCAGTCGGATATTAAAATTTTTGACAAAAAAGTCCAGCGCAAAGATTTCGCCCAAAAACACGGATGCGCCGCCACCGTGGATAATCCGGCCAGCACCATCCAAAAAGAATCCTGGGACGCGGTGCGCCAGGCCTTAAAAGAAAAAACCAATTTATGCGTCAACGGCGAAGAAGACCTGCTGGTGATCTGCGCGGTGATTTTAGCCAAACCCAAAACCCTGATCGTCTACGGCTTCCCCAACAAAGGCATCTGCCTGATTGAAGCCAACCTGAAAAACAAAACCATTTTCCGCTTAGCCCTGAAAAAATTCTTTACCACCGGAGGCAAGCAAGGGATTATCCCCTGTTAATACAGGGGTTAATCCCTTGCCCCGACAGCACGACATAAAATTCCCCGCAAGCAATTCCAATTGGTTGTTTTTTTATCCACACCCACGCCTCCCGGCTTTCGGAACCTGATACCGAGGCCTGACTCCAAAAATCATTAAAAAACTTTTCAAAAATTTAATTTCCGGAAAATCTCAGGAATACAATTCGCTATGAGTACCGATAAGCGTAAAATTAACATTTTCGCCGCTGACTTCATAAATAGCGCGCAAATCACCAGTAATATCGATACTGCGGCAACCGGAATATTTGCCGCGTAGGGCATGATTATTAAGCCCTTGATCAAACGGATCCTGGATGAATATCATTAAACAATGGTCAAATTTTTCCCGCAGATTGTCCGGCAGCTTGCGATATTGTTTTTGAAAGCGTTTATGATAAATAACCCGCATACTACTTGTCTCCCTTGAGACTTTTTATCATTTCCTCGGCACTATAAAATGGACCATATAGATTCTTCCCTGCCTTAATATCGGCAGATGCCCTGTCCAAAAGCCGCCGGGTTTTTTTATTGGGAACCGGATGGTCGGTAAAAACCACTTGGCGGTTGGCAACAAATTCCTTGATATATTGATTAACGACCGCATTCAAAGACACACCCAAAGCGCGGGCGGTTTTTTGAGCATCGCTTTTGAGCAATTTATCAATTTTAAAACTGATCATTGTTTGCATATTGATATTGATTATATCTAAAGTATATATTTTAGATATTTTTTGTCAATATAAATACCCGCAGATTAATTGCAGGTATTTAAGAAATTTTAAAACTTAAGATTTTTTGAGGATATGGACGGTCACTGATCCCCCTGCCCCTCCGATATTGTGCGTTAATCCGACTTTGGCATTCGGCACTTGGCGATCGCCGCAATTGCCGCGCAATTGGTTGGTGATTTCGTATACTTGCGCCAGGCCCGTGGCCGAGATCGGATGGCCTTTGGCTTTCAGGCCGCCCGAAGGGTTGATCGGCATTTTGCCGCCCATGTTTATTTTCCCCGAACGGATCAATTCGCCGGCTTTGCCTTCCGCGGCAAAACCCAGATCTTCATAGGAAAGCAATTCCACGGAAGTGAACGCGTCGTGGATTTCGGCTACGTTGATATCGTCGGGGCCCAGTCCGGCCATCGCGAATGCCTTTTGCGCCGCCAATTGCGTGGCGCGAAAATGCGTCATATCCTGCCTTTCAAAAGTCAAAATGTAATCCGTGGCAAACCCCGAACCGATCACTTCGATGTCGGTTTTTTCTTTGGTCACGATTATCGCCGCGCCGCCGTTGACCGACAGCGAACAATCCATCAGCCGCAGCGGCTCGGCCACCACCGGCGAATCTTTGATTTTCTCCATCGTCACCGGCCGTTTGTAATAATAAGCCTTGGGATTGGCCACCGCGTTCTGATGGTTTTTGAACGCGATCAATTCCAGATCCTCATGCGTGCCGCCATATTTTTTGCAGTATTGCTGAAACACCAGCGCGTTCTGCGCCGGGAACAGCAAGCCTTCGGGCTGCTCGATCGTTCTTTCCGCCGCCGACAAAATCCAATCCGTAATCACTTCCGCGCGGTTGTCCACCAACTTTTCCCCGGCCAAAACCAGGATGTTATTGAATTCCTGGTCGCGCAACAGCCGCAGCGCGGTCCAAAACGCCACGCCTCCCCCGCCGCACACCGACGGCATTTCAATGATCGGCACGTTGGTTTTGAACAATCCCGACAACAGCGAAACCTTGTGCGTCTGGTGCTCCCCGCCTCCCGCCGATGACACGCCCGTGAAAACGATCGCGTCGATGCCGCTAAAATTCATCTTGGCGTCTTTGAGCGCGTCCATGGTGGCATCGAAAGCATAACCCCACCACGGTTTCTGGGTATAATCAAACCGCGTCATCCCCACTCCCTTGATATAAATTTTCGGATTCATAATAGTTTTCTACTTATTATCAATCAAGCCCAAAATATTACTGATCTGGTTTTTCAAAACCGGCAAATCATCTTTGATTATATTCCAAACTCTTTTTGCGTTAATGCCAAAATATTCATGAATTATTTTATTGCGAAAAGCGCAAATCTGCCTCCAAGGAACATCGGCATATTTTTCCCTTGTGGCAAGCGATATGCAAGATGCTGCTTCGCCGATTATTTCCAATTGCCTGAAAACCGCGCTTTGTTTTTCTATGTTTTTATCAAAATCATCCCATTCAATATTTTGCATAAATTTTTCCACGTTTTTTATCGCTTCAAAAATATCCAAAATATAAATTCCTTGCGTTCTTTTCATTTTTGATTAAATTTTAAAAATTATATTTCCCAAATTTATTTCGATACTGCAGGGCGTTAGCCCTGCGGATCGACCAAAGGGGGCACCCCTTTGGAATCCTCGAAATCTGTAACCCTGAGGCAAGACCTCAGGGAGTTACAGATTTTAAGTGTTAAATAGTTGCCACATTTATAAAACGGGAATTTGTTCAGCCATAATTTGATTTTCCAGCAAAGGGTGCAAATACCCATATTCAACCAAATCAACTTTCCTTTTTAATTTGTCTTCAAGCTCCAATTCCAAACCAATAAAGCCCAACAAACTCATTTTTTCCGGAACTTCCACCAAAAGATCGATATCGCTTCTCTTCTTTTCTTCTCCCCGGGCAAACGACCCGAAAACCGCCGCTTTGGTAACGCCGTTTTTTTTCAAAATTTTGACGATTTCGGATTTAGTTTTTTTATCCAGCATGTTTTTTGTTATCTCAAACCATCTGCCCTTATCCTATCCAAAAACCGCCAAATTGGCAAATTAAATCATTGCAAATTTTATTTGTTTTTTTCTAGAATTGAAAATTGCAAAACCGGCAATAAGGCCGGTTTAATTATGTGCCCTCGACAGGAATCGGACCTGTAGTCGCGAGATCCGCAATCTCGAATTTTATCCATTAAACTACGAGGGCAAAGCTTTTTTATACTATCACAATTTCGTTTAAAATCAATCTCAATATCAGCAACTATTCAGTTTTTTCCGAAAAAAGCGGATTTAAGAACCAGTCTCTGCATTTTGAGAGGCTGGTTATTGAATCCGCGGCTAATAAGCATTTGCGTTAATATCGCCGGAAAGAACCGAGTGTTCGCGCCGCAAAACAAGCGTTCAATTTTTCCCCGGCAGTATTAACGCGGTGATGGCGGCTCGCGAATTCAAGAGTCAAATTCCGCAAAAGCCGGAAATTGACTCTTAAATT
>JBAYLX010000054.1:0-6869 GCA_041663885.1 Minisyncoccota bacterium
CAAAAAATCACCATTAACGGTTTAGCGATAAATTTCAAAACATATGGCCACTCTTTCGCTCCCGCCGCCACCAAAGGTTATGGCGAGGCAACGAAGGCTACGGAGGGCGAGGCGATATTGGTTCTACATGGGTGGGGAATCGGGTCGGGGTCTTGGGTTGGGGTGGCGGAGGGGTTGGCGCGGGATGGGTTTTTGGTGGTTTGCCCGGATATGCCGGGGTTTGGGGAGAGCGCGGAGCCGAAAAATCCTTGGAGGGTTGATGATTATGTGAAATTCGTTGAAGATTTTGTAACCCAACTGGGATTGGAAAAATTTTATTTGCTCGGGCATTCGTTTGGGGGCGGCATGGCCGCGGTCTATGCCGCAAAGCATCTCGATAAGGTGGAAAAACTGGTTTTATGCGACAGCGCGATCATCCGCAAAGAAAGATTGGATTGGCGTCAGGAATATGCCAAGAAAATGGCACAGGGAGGTAAATTCCTTTTAGGGTTGCCGTTTATGGGTGGTATCCTGCCATTAGCGAGGAAAATTATTTATCGGTTTGCCGGAGTTCATGATTACCAGAAAACCAGCCCGATAATGAAAAAAACGTTCCAAAATGTTGTCAGAGAAGACTTGAGCGCGTTCGCGGCGCAAATAAAAACGCCCACATTGATCGTTTGGGGCGATAGCGACAAAAGCACACCGCTTGAAGACGCTTACGAGTTGAACAAAATCATTCCCGGCGCGAAACTGGAAATCATTGAAAACTGCGGCCACAATCCGCACCGCACGCACACAAAAGAGCTAACGGGTATTATCACTCAATATTTTAAAGAAAACTAAATGCAGTTTATCGAGGTCGCACCTTGCAAGCTTGCAAGGTGCGACCTCTAGAAAATTATGGAATTCTGGGCTTATCCTTATTTGATCGGTTATCTGGCAATATTGCTGTTCTGGATGCTGGGCAGCCACAAGCAGATATTGTTCTGGTTATATTTGTGGCAGTTGAAAGAATACCATTGGGGACGGTTTTTTGCGCATTTTGAAACCGCCAAAGGCAAAAGTTTGTTTTTCAACTGGCTGTTTATTGCCAAAATCTTGATTTTGGTCGCGGGAATTTTTTATTTTGTTTATTTAAAAAAAATTTTATTGCCTCTGTCCGCGATAACAATCTTGTTTTTTTTGCAGGGCGCGCGCTCGCTTTGGGGGATTTTGCGCTTGAACCTGCTGCATCCGGAACTGACCAAAAAATCACGAATGCTTATTCTCGCCAGCCACATTGTGATTTTTGGAAGCGGATTTGTCGTATTTAATTCTTTCTTGGGGGAAATGGTCTTGTTTGATATTTTTCAGGCGGCGATTTTGTTGCTTATTCTCGATATTTTGTTGCCCGCAATGGTAGGGTTAACGGTATTGATATTACAACCCTTGACCATCCGCGGAAAAAATATGATTTTGGACAAGGCAAGGGATATCATCGGAAACCGGCCGGATTTGACCACGATCGGCATTACTGGCAGTTACGGCAAAAGCGTGACCAAAGAATTATTGGCGCATATCCTTTCCAAACGATTCTCGGTTCTGAAAACCAAAAAAAACCAGAACACGGAAATCGGCATCGCCCAAACGATCATCGGCAAATTAAACGCCGGTCACCGTTTTTTTGTCTGTGAAATCGGCGCGGTCCATAAAGGCCGGATCAAGCAGGTGAGTGAAATTGTCAAACCAAAAATTGCCATTTTGACCGGCATCAACCAGCAACATCTGGGCGTGTTTGGCAGCCAGCAAAGCATTATCGACGGAAAATTTGAAATCATGGAAACGGTTCCCGAATTCGGAACCGCGATAATCAACTATGCCAGCCGTTTGTTGCGGGAAAACTTTGAATCACAGAAACAAAAAATCAAAGCGAAAAACATAATTCTTGTCGGCAAGGATATCTGGGCCAGCGACATAAAAATATCCGTTACCCGCTTGTTATTGTCCGTTAATTATAAAGATAAAAAAATCATTTTGAATACCAATGCGCGCGGTAAATTTATGGTGGAACCAATATTACTGGCCGCTGCCGTCGCGCTGGCGGCAGGCATGGAATTGGCGGAAATCGCGGAAATATTAAACCGCACCGATTTTGAAGAATTCAATATTAAATTCGCTTCCATCGAAGCCAAAACACAACCAGGAGTAAAAATGAACATTTTGGATTCGACTTATTCGTCAAATCCTGATGGCGTAATGGCGCATCTGGATTACCTCAATCTTTTTGGCGGTAAAAAAGCGGTCATTTTGCCCTGCTTGATCGAGTTGGGGAAAAACTCAAAAGATATTCATTACCAGATCGGCCAAAAAATCGGCCAAACCTGCGATTTGGCGGTGATAACCACTAAAGACCGGTTTCGTGAAATCAAGAAAGGCGCATTAGCTGTCGGAATGGAAGCGGATAATATTTTTTATGCGGAAAAACCGGCGCGGATAAAAGAATTATTTAAAAAACAGATGCCCACCGGAACAACCATCCTGCTTGAGGGCCGCATCGCGCAATCAATCACTGACGTATTTTCCAATAATTAAAAAACTGAAATTACTCGTTTTTTTTAATTCATTTTTTTTTATTTAACCTTCTGCTTATTTCTTCAAGAGCCCGCCTCTTGGTTTCGTCGATGATCGGTTGCGCGGCTTTTTTGACTTCAGGATTTTTGGCCAGATCGCGAGCGGTATTATAAATCCTGGATTTGTTTGAAGTTCCATCCTCTTCTTTGCCGCCATCCCCCCCCAAAAAATCCTTATTTCGATTTTTTCTGGCTTCGTTTATATCCCCGCTAACACGAATACTCAACTTTGCAATTTTCAAACCGTATTTTTTCAGCAAATATCCACCGCCAGCCAAAGGGCCTATCTTGAAAGCGCTTATTATAGATAAAGCATCTTTGTATGATATTTCTATACCGACAGCTTCAAACTCTCTGCTCAAATATTCCGCTGATTTAACCGCACTGTCGGCCGCGCCGGACCCAGTTTCCCGCAAAACCCTATTAACTATTTCTGTCGCGACGCCAATATCTTCTTTCGTTGGCGCATCGGGAAGCCTTTCTTTGATTTTGCCAAGAGCACTTCCGCCCCGGGTTATTAAATCTCCCAATTTTGACGCCGCGGCTTTTCTTTCCCCGGCTTTATCGGGAATTGCCGGTAACAATTCATCTTCGACGGTAGTTTTGGGTAAATTGTCTTTAGCAACCACCTCTCTTGCCCTCTTTTTGATTGCATTCAGGTTATCGAAATTAAATCTTGGCATTTTTTTATAATTATACGATTAATCGTTCAACCGGCGTTCATAACCTTATTATATCTAAAATCATTACAAAGCGAAAGCTTGTGCGAATTATTTGAATTTGATTGAAATTTGTGTCCGATTCAATTGCCTGATAAAATCAACTAATGGATAATATCATTGATATTGATAATTTGATCAAACCGCTGAAAGCAGCCGCTAAAATTGCTGCCGCGGATTTGACAGCGCATTTTAGTCCGGCCAGGCGGGCCGATGATCGGACATTCAACAAAGAAGCTTCGGTTAAAATCGAACGGCAGATCGAGAATCAGTTTCGGGAGGCAATATTGAAGGAATTTCCCGATCTTAAAATTATCGGAGAAGAACAAGGTTATCAAAATGGCAACTCCGAATATACTGTGGTTATTGATCCGCTGGACGGTACCGGCAATTTTGCGAATGGCAATCCGTTTTTTGCCTTTTGCGCCGCGCTGATGAAAGATGGCGAGCCGGTATGGGGAATCGTCATTGCGCCAATGCTGGGATTGGAATGGGAAGCGAAAAGCGGCGAAGGGGCAGCCTGCAACAGCAAACCGATAACCGTATCGCGGACGAACGAGCTCGCGGGCAGTTATGTTTTGTGGTGCGAGGGCGGCTGCAAGATCAAAAAAAGAACGCTTGATATTTATGATGCGGTCTATCCGCGCGTGACCGATATGCGAAAATTAGGCGCGGCATCAATTGAGGCCTGCTTCGTGGCCATGGGCAAGGCCGAAGGTTATGTTTCGACCGACCTTGAGATTTGGGATGTGGCCGCGGCAGTCTTGGTGACCAAGGAGGCGGGCGGGCGCGTGAGCGACCATTCCGGAAACGATTGGAAGGCGAGCCAGTCCGACATTATATTTTCCAACGGCTTGCTCCACGAGAATTTGGTATCGTTGGTCAGGGGAAAATAATCCAATCCAGCGATTCATGAAAAACAGGATTAAATCCTGTTTTTCATTTTCTTCCGGCCAGCGCCGACGTAAGGGTTTCGTCGTCGGCATATTCCAGTTCGCCGCCGATGGGCAGACCGAGGCCAAGCTTGGTCATTTTTTTATTTAACGGTTTTAAAATTCTTTCAAGATAAAGCGTGGTGGCCCGGCCTTCGCTGGTGGGATTGATCGCCAATATTATTTCTTTAATTGATTGGCTGGTTTTGATCCGATTTTCAAGTTCCGCGATCCTCAACCCGGCCAAATTGTCTTTGCGAAGCAGCGAAGCCGTACCGCCCAGGATAAAATATAAACCTTTGTATGTTTTTATGCTCTCCACTGCCGCCAGATCGGTTTCATTGGCCACTACGCAAAGCAACGATTTATCGCGCTTGGAATCCGCGCAAACCGGGCAAAACATTTTATCGGTTTCAAACACATTAAAACACATCGGACAAGTTTTGATATTTTTTTTAACCGCGGCGATCGCTTGTATCAATTCATTGATTTTAGTATTCTCCAGTCTCAACAAATAAAAAACCATCCGCGCCGCCGTCCGCGGCCCAACCGTGGGAAACTTGGCAAACTTATCAATCAAATTTTGAATTGAAGGTGAATACATAGAAACACAATTGAAATATTATAGAAATATAATGGAAATATATCGTAAATTAAATACAAAACTTAAGCTACTCTTTTCTTTTTGAATTATATGTTGCTGTAATAAAATTATTTAATTTGACTGACAAATTTTTTGCAACCATTTTTAGGTCTGCGTAATTTTCATTTTTTACTAGATGTCTTTCATTTAAAAGCTCCAACCAATGATCAGCACATTCACTTAAAGAAGCCCTGCCGTTGTAATAAAATTTTATTCAACTGGCAGAATACCCCGTCGGCTAGCCGCGGGGATGAATGCCAGCCCGTAGCGAAGCGTTTAGCGGAGCGGAGGTTGAACAAACTTTTCCGCAGGAATACCGCGACGCCTTGGGCGCGCGGTAGTTTATTTTATCCAAATAATGAAATCTGCTATAACCTTCAACAATATTCGCACCTACGGAATCCGCTGAACGTATAAATTGGTCGCCGATAATTTTTTTATTTTGCCAATTCAAATCATTATACGCACACCAGCTCAATCTTGAAAGTTGACGAGCCAATTGATATACATCTAAATTTTCAATGGTAATATAATTTTTATTCTCCATTGTATTTCAATTATATTTCTATTGTATTTCAATTGTATTTCAATTGTATATCGGCAATTTTATTGATCCTGGTATTCATATCCCTCTGTATGGTTTTTAAAACAGACCGTGCGGTCATCGAAGTGCATCAGCACTTTGCCCACCGGACCGTTGCGGTGCTTGGCAATGATTATTTCGGCAATGCCTTTTTGTTCGCTGTTTTCGCGGTAGCGGTCTTCGCGGTAAATAAACATCACTACATCGGCGTCTTGTTCGATGGCGCCGGATTCGCGCAAATCGGATAATTTCGGAATGGGCGGAATCCGCTGTTCCACGGCGCGGGAAAGCTGAGATAGAACAAGAATTGGAATATTAAGCTCGCGCGCCAAACCTTTGAGAGCGCGGGAGTTTTCTGATACCTGCTGGACCGGACTGGCCATGCGATTAAGCGGTTCCATTAACTGCAAATAATCAATTACCAAAAGCCCCAAACCATTTTCCGCTTGCAGGCGGCGGCAAAGCGCTTTCATCTGCAAAACAGAAGGGGAGCCGACATCGTCGATGTAAAGCGGCATCTCCGCCAATATTCCCATGGCCCGCTGGATGCTCTCGAAATCTGCGGTCTCAAGGCGCCCGGTGCGGATTTTCCATAGGTCTACCCCGGAATACGCCGAAATCAAACGGTCAACCATCTGGTCTTTAGACATTTCCAAAGAGAACACGCCCACGGGAATTTTTTCATTAGCCGCGACGTTAGCGGCAATGTTCAGCGCCAGCGTTGATTTTCCCAATGACGGCCGCGCGGCCAAAATAACCAAATCGGATTTCTGCAATCCGGAAAGCATTTTGTCCAAATCGATGTAACCGGTCGGAACGCCGCGGGTACCCGTGCCCTGTGAAAGCCGCTCAATGCGTTCAAATGCGTCGCCCAGGGTTTCTTTAATAATCGTGAAATTCTGCGAGATGCCTTTTTGGGCAATATTGAAAATTTTCTTTTCCGCCTCGTCAAGCACCGCTTCCAGATCCTCGCTTTCGTCATAACCAAGGATTTCGATTTCCTGCGATACTGAGATAAGATCGCGCAATATCCTTTTGTGGCGCACAATCCGGGCATAGGACGCGACATGGCCGGAACTGGGCACCAAATTCACCAGTTCGGTCAAATAGGCATTGCCGCCCGCCGCGTCCAGTTCATTTTTATCCTTGAGCCGGTTGGAAACCGATAGGAAATCAATTGGATCGCCTTTTTCGAACAATTCCCGGCAAACCGCGTAGATTTCTTTGTGATTATGCTTATAGAAATCATCGGGCGACAGCGAATCGGCCACTTTCATCATGGCCGACCGATCGAGCATCAAGCAGCCCAAGACTGATTGCTCAATTTCAAGGCTTTGCGGCGGAATTTTAGTTGGGGCGGCTGTCGGCATAATGTTTCATCCTAACAAAGGCAAAATGGAA
>JBAYLX010000055.1:0-6808 GCA_041663885.1 Minisyncoccota bacterium
ATATTTTCCAAATGAATTTCGATACTGCAGGGCGTTGACCCTGCAGATCGACCAAAGGGGGCACCCCTTTGGAATCCTCGAAATCTGTAACCCTGAGGCAAGACCTCAGGGAGTTACAGATTTCTTAAACAAAATTTATTTTTTAATTTTTACGCGATCCATCCAAACCACCAATATCTGACTGGCCAGAAACACCGAAGAGTAAGTTCCAGTGACAATGCCCAGAATCAGCGCCAGGGCGAAATATTTAAGGCTGGCCCCGCCCCAGAAATAAATGGCGAACACCGGCAACAGCGTGGCCACGGAAGTGTTTATCTGGCGGCTCAAAGTCTGGTTTATGGCTCGATCCGAAATCTCGCTGAAATTAACCTTACGGTCGCGCAAAAGGTTTTCCCGGATACGGTCGTAAACCACAATCACATTGTTGATCGCGTAACCGACAACGATCAGTAACGCGGTAATGATCGGAATCGTGATCTGCACACCATATAGCGCGCCTAACAAAGCAAAAAATCCTAACGGTACCAGCACGTCGTGGATTAATATTAAAAACGACGCCACGCCATATTGCCAGGAACTCACCGGACCCGGCACATTGCGGAACGCGATCGCAATATAAACCAGCATTGCCACTAGAGATATCAAAACCAATACTGCCATTTTATTGGTCAATTCTTTGCCCACCACCGGGCCGATCGCCTGGAAGCTTTTTTCCTCGAAAGCGCCTGTTTCACCCAAGCTTGCCAATAGCTTAGCATGAGTCTCTACATTGAGATTTTCCGTGCGGATCGTCATCCCTTTGTCGCCGGTTGTGTATATCGAAACATCATTGATTTTGAGATCGGCGATTTTCGCCGAAACCAAACTGTTTTCCGGCCGGGCATCTTTGTACTCTATTTCCAAAACGCTGCCGCCCGTAAATTCAATCCCCGGCTTCAAACCGAAATAAGCAATTGCCGCAACGCAACCCACCACCGCGATCAAAGTCAGAATCAGAAATATGTTTTTATGTTTAATAAATGAAATCATAGAAAATGTAAAATTTAAATATCAAAATGTAAAATTATTGAGTTGAAATTTTCTAAAGAAAATTTCAACGTTATATATTTTCCTTAATTTTGATTTTTGATTTTTCAATTTTTAATTTGTTTAGGCGAGGGGCTTCCAAAACCAGGTGAATTTGCCAAGTTTTGTGGCGGCAGTCATTCTCAATAACGTCCGCGTCACCACGATGGCCGAATACATCGAAAGCAAAATACCCCAAGTCAGCGTTGCCGCGAAACCTTTGACAAAGCTCGTCCCCAAGAAGAACAGGATCAGCGCCACCACGATCGTGGTGAAATTGCCATCGCGGATCGCCGGCCAGGCGCGGGCAAAACCTTCTTCGATGGCCGCCGCCAGGCTTTTGCCGCCGGCAAGCTCCTCTTTCAAGCGGGAAAAAATCAAAACATTGGCATCAACCGCCATGCCCACCGACAGAATAAAACCGCCGATACCGGCCAAGCTCATTGTCACGCCCATAAGCTTGAATATCGCCAGCAACACGACCGTATAAAACACCAGAGCCAGCGAGGCAAGCAAGCCGGGCAAACGGTAATAAAAAACCATAAAAACCGCGACCATCAAAAATCCGATAAGCCCGGCTTTCACCGTTTGGTCAAAAGAAACTGCGCCCAAAGTCGGGCCGATCTTTTGCTGGGTTATCGGCTGCCCCAGCGGTACCGGCAAAGCGCCTTCGTTCAAGCGTTTGATCAAAGTTTTCGCTTCTTTGATGTCGGTGATCCCGGTGATCTGCGCGTTGCCGCCGCTGATCTTCTGGATGACTTGCGGCGCGTAAAGATCGTTCTGATCGATTTTTTCGTCCCCGGTCGTATCGATGATCGAAGCGCCGTCAAGGAAAATCGCCATCCGCTTGCCCACGTTGCGTTCGGTTAATTGCTCGAAAACCTTGGCACCATCGCTATTGAATTGCAATTCGACAATCGGCGCGCTGGTGTTCTGGTCAAAATTCAATGATGCCTTCTGTAAATACTTCCCGGTCATTTCAGTTTCTTTGAAATACGGATTCTGGAGGGCGGCTTGGTAATCGGCGACTTTCATCATCTCTTCAGGCGTCTTTCCTTCCAATTCCTTCATCTTGGCAATGATCTTATCGGTTTCCTCCTGCGGCCGCTGTTCAAGGAAGCTAAGAAACGGCGTCGCGCCGATCCAGTCAATGGCCTGTTTGATGCTTTCAATCCCCGGCAGTTCCACGATCAAGCGGTTTTGCCCCGATACCTGTATTTGCGGTTCCGCCACGCCATAACTGTTGATGCGCCGCTCGATCAAGTCCTTGACGCCTTCCATTACGCTCGCGCGGTCTTTTTCGGCCACGGTGCTCAAATCGGCCTGGTATTCCAAATGCACCCCGCCTTTGACATCCAACCCAAGATTGAACGGCCTTTCGGGAATATTGGGAATTTTCCAGCCAAGATTGATCTTTGAATTCACCGCGCCAATCCCCTGATTAAAATACTGCGGAAAACAATAAACCGCCGAAACCAGCGCCAAAACCACCACAAACAATAGCGACCACCAATAATTTTTCTTCATAAATTAGTCTTAAATAAATAAATTCACTCGCCCATTTAAATACCATAAAATCCTGCGAAAGTCCAACGAAACCATTTTATTTAAAATTCAGATTCGCACAATTTCATAATCAAACCATTTTTCCTGGAAATCAACAAGTTTTTTGATTTTGTCATTTTTGGGATTAAAACCATTCGCGGCCACGACCAATTTATCATCGTCATCGTTTTTGCGATGGATAATCGCAATAACTTTTCCTTTTGCGCTTTGCAACGGCTTATCCATTCCCAAATAATAGGCATCCAACTTTTCCCCGTCCGGCGCTTTCGCGCCCTCAATGTAACCGTAATTGACCTCATAAACAAAACCAAACTCGGGATGTTCGCTCCCGAGCGGCCGGCCAATGATAACTTCCGCTTCCCTGCCAAGAAAACTTTTCGCAATCCCAAATGATTTTGAAATCATCCTATTTAATCAGCGATAAATCGCCGTTTAGAATAATTGGCTGCATTGTTTTGATTTCGTCGGTGTAAATCATTTCCGGGATATTGTTCAACAGATATATTTTCTTTTTGAGAACATGGGCAAAACCCATTTCCAGAAAAGAATTGCCGCCGATATAATTGGCAATTCCTTTTTTATCATAATTGGCAACCAAAATCGCGTCGCAATTGTTAATCACATCAAAATACGCCCGAATCGAATCGTATTTGATCGCAAAATCGGAAAATATTCCGGTTTCTTTTTTGTTTTTAATTTCTTCGAGCGAATATTCTCCCCTCAAAATCCTTTCTGAACTGATGGGAATGGAAACCCCAAACCCCCGGTCTTTAAGCCGGTTGGCAATCTTTTCGATTTCATAGGTAAAATCCAAACTTCCGCAAAATGCGATTTTCATATATATCTATCTCCCGCAACACTTCTTGTATTTCTTCCCTGACCCGCACGGACAAATATCATTGCGATCGACCTTGCCGTAATCAATCGCGAATTTTTTGGGCTGGGGCTGTGGCGCAGAAGCCGCGTTGTTGGAGATATTCAAAAGGTTTTGCAGAATATTGGCTTCCACGGTCTCCAGAAGCGCGCGGAACTGCTTGTTCGCCTCGTTTTTATACTCAACCAAGGGATCCTGCTGGCCGTAAGCGCGCAAACGCGTCGCGTCGCGGACATTATCCATGAGCTCCAGATGCTCCTGCCAGAAAAAATCAATGGTTTTGAGCGCGATAAAACGCGCGGCCTGGGTCATATTATCCTTGCCAACCTGGGCTTCTTTTTGGGAATACTGCTCACCGGCGTTTCCCCGCGCCGCGAGATCCAATATATAAGTCCGGAAATCTTCGCTGTTTTTTTCAAGAAATTCGCGGCGTTTTTTATAAACCACTTCCCGATGCTTGTTCAAAACCGAATCATAATCAAGCAAATGCTTGCGCGCGTCAAAATTCGAACCTTCAATCTTTGTCTGCGCTTCTTCGATCCTCTTGGTGAGCATCCCCGATTCGATCGGCTGGTCTTCGGGCACTTTGAGCATCTCCATCAGTTTTTTCATCTGGTCCCCGGCGAATATCCGCAACAGATCATCTTCCGCGGAAATGAAAAACTGCGTCGTGCCCGGATCTCCCTGGCGGCCGCCGCGGCCGCGCAACTGGTTATCGATGCGGCGCGCCTCGTGCCGTTCGGTGCCCATAATGAATAAGCCGCCGGCTTCGCGCACCCGGCGCCCTTCTTCGGGATCGGGCGGATTGCCGCCCAAAATAATATCCACGCCGCGACCCGCCATATTAGTGGCAATGGTCACCGCGCCAAAACGGCCGGCTTGCGCGATGATCTCGCCTTCCCGCTCATGGTTCTTGGCATTCAATATTTCATGTTTCACTCCCTCGCGCTCCAATAATTTGCCCAAATATTCGTTTTTTTCCACCGACCGCGTGCCCACCAGCACCGGCTGGCCCATATGATTTCGCTCTTTGATTTCATTAATCACGGCGCTGAATTTTCCGTGTTCGTTTTTATATATCCGGTCCGGCAGATCGGCGCGGACCAATTTCTTGTTCGTCGGAATCGGAATCGAATCAAGATGATAAACCGTATCGAATTCTTCCGCCGAGGTCAAAGCCGTCCCGGTCATTCCCGCGAGTTTTTTGTAAGTCCGAAAAAGGTTCTGGAAAGTTATTGACGCCAGCGTGAGCGATTCAGGCTGCACCTTAACACCCTCCTTAGCCTCAATCGCCTGGTGCAAACCGCCTGACCAGCGGCGCCCCGGCATCAGCCGGCCCGTGAACTCGTCGATAATGACAATTTCGCCGTCCCGCACCACATAATCGCGATCCAGCCTGTAAAGCGCCTGCGCCCGCAGCGCCTGCTCCAGATGATGCAAATATTTGACGCCCTTCTCTTCATAAATATTATCCATCCCCATAATGCGCTCCACCTTGGCAACGCCGCCTTCGGTCAAAGTGGCGGCGCGGTCTTTTTCATCAACCTTATAATCATCCTCCGGTTTTAATTGCGGAATTATTCGCGCAAAATCCTGGTACCATTTGGAGCTTTCCTCGTCCGGAGCGGAAATAATCAGCGGCGTGCGCGCCTCATCGATCAAAATCGAATCCACCTCATCGACAATGGCAAAATACGGCGGCCGCTGCACCTGGTCTTCCAAACGGTAAACCATATTGTCGCGCAAATAATCAAACCCGAATTCGTTGTTGGTGCCGTAAGTAATATCCGCCGCGTAAGCGTCTTTGCGCGAACAAGGCCGCAAAAAATCCTGGGAAATATGGAACGATCCCAGATTATCGCGCATCGTATCGCCGGTTTCCTGCGCTTTTTTGTATTCCGGATCATACAAAAACGACTGGTCATGGTTGATGCAGCCCGTGGTCAAACCCAGCGCGAAATAAACCTGGCCCATCCAAACGCAATCGCGGCGCGCCAGGTAATCGTTGACCGTCACCAGATGCACGCCCAAGCCCGCCAAAGCATTTAAATACACCGGCAAGGTCGCGGTCAATGTTTTTCCTTCGCCGGTTTTCATTTCCGCGATTTTTCCCTGATGCAAAACAATGCCGCCCATCAGCTGGACGTCGAAATGCCGCTGACCCAGATTGCGGCGCGCGGCTTCGCGCGCCAATGCGAAAGCTTCGGATAAAATATCATCCAAAGAAGTGCCGTCTTTTAGCCGCTGTTTGAATTCGGCGGTTTTCGCTTTCAGTTGCTCATCGGACAATCCCTGGAATTCTTTTTCCAGCCCATTGATCGCATCAACCTCCGGCTGCAATTTTTTGAAATAATTTTTATTTTCGTCGCCGAAAATCTTCGTTAGTAATGACATATTAATAAGCGTAAAGCTAAAAACGCAAAACGTAAAGCAAAATCAAGTATCCTTGCTTTTCGTTTTTAGCTTTAAACTTTTCGCTTTTTCATTGTATAGCAATTTATAAAAAAAGAAAGGGCGTCCCGCTGCCGAGATTGCCCGAAATTATAGCGTGTCACTTAATAAAACTTCTGTCCCGTGTCTCATCGAGACCGTCCCAAAAGGGCGGTTTCAATTTCGGGAACGGGACGTGTCAATCATTTTTTCTTTGAAGTCCGTGATCTGGCGCTGCAAGTCGTCGCACACTTCCACGATCGCATGCTCCAAGTCCTCGGCGGATTTTGCCGCGCGCAGCTTATTGCGGTGGAACGTGAGCAAAACCTCGGCGCGGAAAATGTCGCCTTTGCGATGATGGGTGGTTGTTTTTCCGACTTCAATCACGGCCTCGATTTCCGCCACCAGCGCCGGATCTTTTTCTTCCTGCAAAAAATTCAAATATTTTTCCAATGAACCGATCTTCTCTTCGGCGTATTCCCGCAAAGACTGGACCAACTCGAAATTTTTTGTCTTGATTATAATATTCATTTTTTTTGTTTTGTTTAAAAAATATATCCCAAATTGATTTCGACATTGCAGGGCATTAACCCTGCAAGTCGACCAAAGGGGGCACCCCTTTGGAATCCTCGAAATCTGTATCTCCCTTTGACATTACCTCAGGGAGATACAGATTTAAAAAAATTCAACAATCGGTTCGCGGTTGATTGGATTATATAAAATACATTCTAAATATCAAATTAATTACATTAACGCAATGCGATATATATAATTTATAAAAAGATACCATCGTTGGCCCAGACAACAACAAAAGGATATTTGTTTAGAATATTCCTCTTGTTGTTAAAGACGCTTTAATTATCGGTTGGAAAC
>JBAYLX010000056.1:0-6807 GCA_041663885.1 Minisyncoccota bacterium
AAAAATGAAACTTACGGCAATAATCCGGCGGTAAGCAAAGGTTATACAATGGAAGCACCGAAAGAATGGGAAAGAAAAGCGGAAATTTACCAGCAAAAAGAATATATCGGCGATACTTGCGAAGTCTACGAATACGAAGTTGATCCGCGAAACAACCAAATAATCCAAGTCGGCGTTCGCTATCCGCAAGAAGGCGTTATCGCCGGCCCCAAAAAACAGGGAGATTGCGGCAATTTCCGATCACTTGAAACGCCTTTGCTAACCTTGCCGGAATTAAAAGAAATCGCGGCAAGTTATTTCCAAAGAAGCATTAAAAATTTTAACGAAATAAAAGATAAGTTTGTTTATGAAGGAAGCACCCCGAACCCAAAAACCATTCCCGCTCAAAATACCTGGCTCTACCAAAACAAGGATTATAAACTCCCTGACGGTCTATCCGCCGAAGAACCGTCTGAATATCCCACAATTCGGGCAACAATTACCAGCAGCGGCTATTTAATGATGTATCTCAACACGGTTAATCTTTTTCAGTAGTTTGTTTCTCCTTGTGTTCCGATTCTATCTGTTAAATAAAAATTTTTGCCGAACGGGTAGTCGCTTCATCAATAGCTTTCCTTTCCTATTTTCCCAAATTTAAGCTCAAAACGGAACGAATAGCACACAGAAACCGTGTTATTGACTGCTGAGATATAAAATAATGATGGTTACCACTGGCAACCAACATGCGAAACCGAATGCCTATGATCGAGAATAAGTTTTAATGCTATCCTTGATAACGTTACCTTTGATGTCGTGGATAATTACTCCATCAAAGATTACGCTTTCGTCCAAAATATACGGCATTATCTTTCTTACGAATCCAATTAATCCATAAGAATTGATAGAGCTTATGTCAATCCATTCCAGATCTCCTTCACCGCATTTGATCATTCCTCCGCCAAAACCGGTGGCGGTGTAAACCGAAAGAATCCACGAAGAATCGCCTCCGTCCAAAATTGTTTTTACTACGCCCCTGAGATTAACCTCCGAAATATCCAACCCTGTTTCTTCTTTAGTCTCGCGAACGCAAGAATCAAACGGACTTTCTTCGGGCAAAGTTTTCCCGCCCACGCCCGTATACATAGATTGCATCGGCTCGCGATTCCTTTTAAGTAATAATACTCTATTGTTTATATTGTCTTTGATGAAACACACGTTACCAATAGTAATTTTATCGGCGAATTTTTTCATATTTTAGCAATATTAACATTAACTAAACCGCCAATTTTTAGGCGGTTTTGGCCAAAAATTTGCTTACGGTGTCGCTCATCCGGGGCGAAGTTGGAACGACTATACTTCTAAAAGCTTAACTTAACAAAAAAGAATAAAATGCGGTAAGTAAAGCAAACGCATACCCTATAGCCCATTAAATATACCACCGGGCTTCGTTTTGGTTAAACTGCCGTATCCAAACAAATAATTTTTTGTGTTATTATCCCGATATATGTCCAATAACTATATTTTTATTAAAAATGCCCGGACGCATAATTTAAAAAGCGTGTCGCTATCGGGGTCGGTTGATATGGTTTTTCCGGTAAACTCAAATGTCCCAGAAGAATTTTTTTTCTGCAAATCAAATTCAAAATTATTTTCTCCGGCGATGTTTTCATTGACGATTGTTACATAACCAAAAGGCGGCACGGTAAAATCCGCGCTAATTTGATTGGGAATAAAAAATACCGCAAACAAACTAACAACAAATAAATTTGCAAAAACCGCATTGATTGATTTATTTGATTTCATATTGGTATATAAATGATTTTTATTTTATCCGATTTGGGGGTTCATCGACATTAGGCCTATTGAAACATAGGCAATTAACAGCAATAGAATCCCACCGATAAAAATTATTAAATTTTTTGCAATATTATTCTTTGGCAATCCAAATAAAACAATAAAAAAATAACTCAAAGCAAAGCCAATAAGTTCAACAAACGCAAATAAATTAGCCAATTCTTGCGACTTTAATGTCGGTAGAAAATGGATATTGTAAATCTGATCTAAGGAAATTCCCGTTATCGCATTCAGTATCCAATAAAAAATCAAGAGAATAAATGCATTCCACAGAATTTCCGGAATTATAAACATCGCCAGGAAAACCGCAAACCAAATCTTTTGTTTTTTTGTCATAGATTATTTACGTTATTGAATTGTTGATTTATTTTACCAAATCATCGCCAAACCAACAAATTTTTTAGCGTTCAATTTGATTTTTCATTTAACGCCAAAATTCGTATTTAAATACTGATTTAAATCCGTACCAAATTTATCATCTTATTCCCCCAAACCCAGGCGGCGATCAGCCCCAAAACCCTTTCCCCGGCCTTCCCGTTTTGAGCAACAAATACCCCCGGCCGCTTTCCGTCTTTAACGAACTCGCCAAATTTTTCCTTGGTTTTAATTTCTTTGGCAATTCCTATAATTTTTCGTTTATTACTTCCGCGAGCGCGTCCGCGATGCTTCCCGGATGATTTTTCAATACTTCGTTGGAAATTCTTATCGTGCAAAAACCGTCGCGCAACGAGTAATAATCTCTTTTGAAATCACGAATGATTTGATCCGGATTGTTCAAATGCTGGATTCCGTCAACTTCAACATAAATCCGCGCGGGCAGAATCGCCAAATCAACCGTCTTGTGCCCATCGTAATATTCCATTATCGGCTCAATCCCCCGGCGGCGCAATTCATCGCGCAAGAGCCGCGAATATTTCGTGGCATAACGCGCTTTCTCGGCCGCAGGCGGCGCGGCGGACTTTTTAAACAAAAGATCGTCAATAGAAAATTTCACCGGCTTGCGGTTTAAACGCGCAAAATATAATTTCACGCCAAAGAGAACACCAAGCAACAACCACGCCGGCCAAGCTATCAAAAGCATACTCAAAATAAACCCCATAAAGCCAAAAGCGATCCCAACCGTCTGCGCGATTATCTCCCACCAATTTATAGATTCAAGCGGCAATGTCTGCATGTTTTATCTATGTTTTTTATTTTTGCGGTTATTGTTTGCCCACCTGACATTATGCGTTGGCGGATTGCCGCCAATTTTCCTTTCTGAAATCGCCATATTGGGTGATTTTTTATTCGTTTCCCAACACTCTTTGTATGGTTGATTAACTTTTGCCATATTTTTTCAAAATTCGGAGTATATACTTATGTATATACAAGAGTATATACGACCCGCGAATTTTTTTCTTTAAAAAAACAAAGCTGACACCATTTTGCATTTTGTACGGTTTTGTAGCGTTCGCCACGGTTGAGGCTGCCTTTCTTTTTGCAAGCAAAATAATTTAGGAATTTTTATTATTTTGCAATTTAAGTGATTCTTTTTATTTACAACATAAATCATCAGCACTAATTGAAATATAATCAATATTTCCCAATTTACTCGCACATTTGTCACGCATATCAATCGGGACGAAATAATAATTGTAACCGTCGCGATTAATATGCGGTTGCTTCGCTTCAATTCTTATCATCTTACCGAAACAAAAAATAATGACATAAACCTCTTTTTGTAATTTTGGGAATGTTGCGAGCTTCGCGCGATATGTGCCTGATTGAGCTACCACACTCTGTAATATTTTTTTAATCCCGGCCTTTCCACATCCTTTTTTTATACGTTTATATTCCACCAAGATCGCATCTTTGCCACCGACTAACAATGTATCAAGTTTTCCTTTTTTAAATTGAGCTTGAGAAATTGGATAGTATCTTTCAAGAAAGATCATCCTTTCAACTTCTTTTTGCAACGCAGTTTCGTTCTTAATGCGCCTATCGCCGAAAAGCTCAAAATAGTTTTTTACCCTCTCTATAACGGTATTCCTGCAAATTCTATCGTCAAGCCCATTTAACAGTTCTTGACAAACTTTTTGCGCGTGGATTTTTAAAGCATCTATTTCGCCATTCCTATAAATAAAGCCCCACTCTCGAAGTCCTTTTGTATTATAATTTAATCCATTTGGACACTCATATTGATAAATTTCGTCAATTTGTTTAAAAGAGTTTAATGATTTAAATAGCGGTTGATAAATAGTAAAAGATTCAAACTCATTGATATTCCTTTGTAAGGTGGCATTGATTTTATCAAAATCAACAAGCAATTCAACATTATCAAAACGATTAATTGCCTCCCCAATTCTTTCAAACTTAGCTTTTATTGATTTTAAAATTTTAATATCAAAATCATTGAAATCGAAATCCATAATTAAAACCTTTGCCGCGTATTTCGAACAATGAATATTAATGCTCTCATTACAAGGATCTTTAATTTCATTATCTTTATCTTTTGGAAACTTTTCCAATGTCCGCCTTACTCCATTCTCATTAAATTTTTTTGCAATTTTTTTAATTAATTCAATAATATTTTTCTTAATTTCATTAACTTTTGTATTATTGTTTAAACCATCATATTCTTTTAAAAATTCTATATATTGGACTTCCAACTCTTCCGTTTGACGAATATAATTCACAAAAAAAGAAATTTTTCTTAAGAAATTAATTAGTATCGGCAATGGAGTATCGGACAAATCATTTTTTCTTTCAAAAAAATGGGGAGGGAAAACAAAATCAGCAATATCTTGATATCTTTGCGATAGAATCCTTTTGATTTTTTTTGTTTTTTCATCCATAAATAAATTTGAACGGTTATCCTACTTCCACGATTCCTATTTCCTCGGGCGTTAAGCCGTAAAGTTTGTAGACCATTTGGTCAATTTGGTTTTCGTATTCTTTTACTTTGGCTTGCTTTGCGGGATTTTCCGAATAATCGCCGGATTGGGTAATTGCCAAAATTTTATCAACGGTTTCAATAAACGGTTATTGTTTCTGTGCTTTTTAGGTTTGAATCAACTTGCTGTTTCAAAAATTTTTTTGACCAAACAATTTCTTGCATAAAAAGCGCGGCTAACCGATCCGTGGCCGGGGCCTTTTGTTCTTGCTTGTATCCATTTGCCATCGGCTCCGGTTAACGCCTCAAAACCTTGGGTGATTAACTTGTTATTGATTTTAATTTTGCCCAACAATAACTCATAAGACCCATATTTGGAATTGCGGATATGATTTATTGTCAAAAAAATCCAAATATTTATCGTCTTCCCAAACCAACTCTGTAAAATTATCATAATCTTCGCTATAACCGCGGCACATTATCAAAACTTTTTTAAATGAATTAAATTTTAAAATCAATTTGGCTGCAAATGGCGTAATGGTGATTTCCATATTAAAGAGTTATGTTGTTTTCTATGCCCGCTATTTCAAATGTCTTTGTATGCCAATCAGATAATTTATCATAATCTATGAACTGTACTCGCGCCTTAATAGTAGTAAATGCGCTTAGCGCAAGCTTGCCAATATATTCCGATTTTCTTATTTCGTCGGCAACAATAAAAAAATTTACATTAAAATCTTGTAATTCTACAAATTTCAGCAACGAATTTTGAATATCTGTTGAATATTCAACTTCAAAAAGCGCGCTTGGCATTTTTCGGGAATTAAACCAACACACATCTACGGTTCTTGCTTTTCGTACAATATGGTCATATCCAAACTCATAACAACTTGCAAGCGAACTAACTTCGCCAAGCGTCTTATCCAAAAACCGCTTATTTTTATCTTGGTTTGGCACAAATGTTTCATATTGTTTCATTCTGCCAATTTCCACAAGCAATCCCTGATAATAACTATGGTTATAAAGCTCTTGTTCTTGTTTTGGAACCGAGCTAACCGGCAATATATTTTGAGGCAATCTTGACTTATACGATAATAATGCCCACAGGCCCGGTTTAATTTTAAAGAAAAATCTTTTATCCTGAACAATTCGGCGAATACTTGCGAAAGGGGTTTTTGTTTTCCATTCCACATCTTGCACCTTCGAAACCGCTTGGTTGAGTTGACCAAGTGTCGCAAATCCTCCGTTTTCTTCCATTATTTTTATTACTGCTTCGTGTTGTTTCATATTATTAAATGAAATTCAAAATTCTTTTTTGTGCCGTTGCTCAAATCCCAATCTCCTTTTTTAACGCTTACCATTTTCCCATTCTGGCAAGTGAAAGAACCGCTGGACAAAAAGTAGGGCGGATCGGCAAAAATCATATCAACTGAATCTTCCGGCAATTCTTTGAAAATATCCAAGCAATTGGATTGATACAATTTAAATCGCGGCTTTTCGTAATATGGTTTTGCCATTGAAATTTGATTTAGCTTCTTTGTTATAGATTATCCTTTTTAACCATTTTTTACAATTCTAAAGTTTTAAAAATTTTGCGAAGCATACTGGCTTTGATTTCAAAAATGCAGGGGTCCGACCCCCGCGCGGGTTTTATTTTTGGGGCCAATCGGAGATTGTGATGGTTTTGCCTTGTTTTTTGACCATCACTTTTTGCTTCTCTTTCCAGCCCAGTTCCACGATGAAGTCGCGCGGGATGGTTACTGCCAGCGAGGTTTTGCCGCTCCTGCTGTTCGGGACTTGCGTTACCGCACGTCGCCGCTTTTGGCCAGCTTGCGGATGTTTTTATCTTCAATTTTTCGGTTCATTTTTCGGTTCTTATTGAAGTCCTTATTTAAATACTGATTTTAAATCAGTACCCGAATTTGGGGCTGCCGAGGCCTGGCCTTGGCAAGCTTAGCTTCTAACGATTATTCTGTTCCTATTGGCATTTTGCCGCACTTTGACTCTGCGGCTATGGCGATATTGATTATATCATCAATCTGCGGTTCTTCGGCGATTAATTTATTGCCGTTTTTTAGCGTAAGAGTTGCTATTTTGCTATG
>JBAYLX010000057.1:0-6718 GCA_041663885.1 Minisyncoccota bacterium
GGAAAAAACAATCACATTGAAGCCAAACGAACCCAGCGCGTAATAATCGCCGCGGAATTTGTTCAAAACCAAACCGATCAGAAAACTTACCAACCCGGCAACAGCCATTGCGGCCAGAATCGCAATAAAAAAGTTCGCTTTGAATACCGTTAACATAATTGCCGTAGTATAAGCGCCGACTCCGCAAAACGAAATTTGCGCCATTGACGGCAATCCGGTATAGCCAACGACCAGCTCCAAGCTGACCGCCAAGATTGACCAGATTCCGATAATCGTCGCCAAATGAATTAAATAATCTGCCATATTTTTTTCTCTAAAAAAACTATGCATTAAGACAATAATTTTTTAATAACCCTGTGAGCGCGGCGGCGCGAACACGTTAGAAAATTTTAATAAATTTTCGGCGCTAGTGCGGAATTTTTCAATAGAAAAATATCCGTGTTATTCAAAAATTATTGTCTTAATGCGTCTTTGTTAAAAATTCCTTGTGGCCTGAAAATCATAATAATAATCAAGACCATAAACGCGATGGCGTCTTTCCATTCGCTTGATAGCTTCCAGATGCCAAAATTTTCAATAAATCCCAACATAAAAGCTCCAACCACGCCTCCATATACATTACCAACGCCGCCGATAACCGAAGCCACTACACCCTTGAAAAGCAATCCCATCCCCATTGCCGGATCAATTCCCGTGTCGAACCCGATCAAAATCCCCGCCAACCCCGCGATCGCCGAACCAACAAAAAACACCTGGCCGATTATTCTCTCGGTATCAATGCCGACCATTTTTGCCACTTCTTCATCGTCATTAATTGCCCGCACGGCCTTGCCGAACAAAGTGTGTCGCAAAAATATTCCCAATCCGAACGCAATCAACAACATCGTCGTAATTATCACTAGTTGGATTTCCGTAATGCGATAATCGTAAATTTGAATCGTTGGCAAAATTTCCATATCCAAACCAAGAAGCCGGAATTGATTGGTAAAAACAATCGCCGCCAGCGATTGGATGGCTACCAAAACTCCCAATGAAGACACCAAAAAAACCATATTCGATGCTTTCTTTTTCCTCAATGGACAGTAAATAAAACGGTCAACCAACCATCCAATAAATCCAGCAATCGCAACGCTCGCGAACACGCTATAAAAAAGATCTGCGTCCGGCATCCGCGAAAACCAAAGAAACGCGTAGCCGCTGATCACGACCATCGCGCCATGCGCCAAATTGAAAAACTTGGTCACACCATAGATCAGATTGAACCCCAAGGCGATCCAACCGTAGATCGCGCTCGCGATAATGCTGTTGATGATAATTAAAACAATATCCATTCGATCAAAGAGTCCGCTTCCGCCCAAACAAAAAATGCCCCTTTAGAGCAATCGCAGACTCTATAAGTAATCAAACTTGTTCCGACGAGTCCAATCGAAAACAAGCGCAAACTGCGACTAATTTCATAACTGGGAATCTGTCGTTCGGTCACAACTGGGTTTCAGCGACTCAGAAATTAGCGCACTTAATTTTTAATACGAAAATTATATCACGTTTTAACTTTTCTGTCAAGATTTAGTTCGGGGGTATAAAACCGCTTTGCCTTCTTTGACGGTTTTTAGCGTCAACGGGCGGTTTATCGCGTTGCCGTTGGCATCAAAAGTGATGCTGCCGGTCGAACCCTGGTAATCTTTTATTTTCAGCAATTCTTCCTTAATTGCCGCGCCATCGTTGCCGCCGCGTTCGATTGCCAGCGCCAGCAAATTAAGCGCGTCATAGTTTAAGGCATTAAACACATTGGGATTTCTCCCGTATTTCTTTTTGAATTTTTTGGTAAAATCATCCGAAAACTTTTCTTCGGGCATAATATAAACTATGCCTTCGGTGACTTTTTTGGGACTCGCGATAACACCCGGATCAATAAAAGTATCCGGCGCAAAAAATTTCGCGGCAACCCCCTGCTCATGAGCCTGCTTTAAAATAATCCTCATATCCTTGGGGTAACTCAATAAAAATATCGCTTCCGGATTTTTTTCCTTAATCCGGGCCAATTGCTCCTTAAAATCAATCGTTTCCGCCCGGTAGCCTTCCATAATAAAAATATCAATACCGCTCCGGCCCGCGGCGCCCCTTACCGCTTTAGCGATATCCAAACCATATTCATTGTTGATATAAATTATCGCCACGTTTTTATATCCCGCCGCCGCGACCGCAGCCACCAATGTTTCTCCCTGCTGGGTATTTGACGGATAAATTCGAAAAGTATAATCGCCGGCAGTGATTTTGTTCGTACCGGCCAGCGGCGCCATAAGCACCACTTTATTTTTTTCGGCAATCGGCGTATCCGCCAAAAGCACTTCGGAGCTAAGCGCGCCGATAACCGCCTGGATTTTATCGGTAAAAATCAGCTTGCTCAATGCCAGCACGCTTTTATCGGCGTCGGCCTGGTCATCTTCGCGCACCGCCAAAAGCTTTTGGCCGTTAATTCCGCCTTTCTTGTTAATTCCCTCAACCGCCAGATCGATCCCTTCCTTTTCCCATTCCCCGTAATAATCGTAATCGCCGCTAAGCGACGCCAAATGACCGATCTTTATCGGCTCCTTTTGTACAAACATCGATTTCAAAACATTAGCCATATAAATAATAATATCCAATCAATTACTCAAAAATCAAGAGACTTCATATAAGAAATAAACATCTTTATCCTTTTAACATCGCCGGGGTCGAATAAGAACCGCTCGACATCGCGCGCCAACTCTTCAAAATCAAGCCCGCCAGTTACCTTTATTATTTTTTCTTTCAATTCGGAAGAGTTGTTTATTCCTATTTTATTTTTCAAATATTCATAATTCGGCCTGGCAAAAGACAATAAAAATACGATATCGTAAAAATCCCTGCCCTTGGCGCGCTTGCGATTCATTGCGGCGTATATTTTCTGTGAAAGCAGTATATCGGCAGGCGTAACTAAAATCTCCGAAAATACATCGAATTTATTGATCACTTTCCTCTCCGGCTGATACGAAAAATCATGCGCGGCGCTATCGATATGTATTAATATTTTTTCATCTTTGTACGGTGAAAGTTCGTTGGCAAACAAAATCTCCGGCAAACGAATGCTGCATCGGTACGCACCCTTATGCGCGGTGCCGATTTCCGTTTCCAAACCTTGTGCTTCCAGCCCAGCCTTGATTTCTCCGGCCAGCGCGTCAAATTCCGCTTCGGTTATCCCAAAATTATCGAAATCCAAATCCTCCGAAAACCGGTTGTTATCATAAATCAACCGCAACGCGGTACCGCCCAAAAATGAAAGCTTATCCGCGAATTTGGAATTGAAAACAATTTCCAAAATTTTACATTGGAGATACTCACGCAAAATGTCGCGCTTAAAGGAGCGTAAAAATTCCGGGTACTGCTGTTCAATTTGATTTAAGCTGAGCATGGCAATGAATTAATGGCTTTGTTTGACTAATTCTAAAAATTTTTCACACCGCTTCGTGAAATTATTATTCTTGAATTCGGCGCAATACCGGCGCATTTTTTCCAAATCCGCCTTAACCAAAAATTCCGAACTGTCAAACCGCCATTCGAAAAAATCCTCTTCTTTGATAATGCGAGGATTAACATATAAATAATCCAAAACCGTTTTTTCGATTTCCGCGATCCGGTAATTCCGATTGCCGTATTTTTCCAACCGATAGCCAAACATCAAACTCGGCTTAACCCGGCGGTAAGTAAATTCCGCGACCGGAGTTTTGAATTTCGCGGTTTTCGCCGTTGAAACCGAAGTGATGGTATAGACGCCTTCAGGAATCAACCCGTAGCGCGTCAGTGCCGATTCAAGCGAAACATACGACGGCGAATAAATCAGATTGGCAATCAAAAATAAAGCATTTTCGTTAAGATTAGTGTCCGCAAACATATAAAACCCCCGGCGCAATTTTTTTATATATCCTTTCTTTTGCCAATCATTCAAGCGGTTGCGATAAAAACGCGGATTGATTTTTTTAATGTCCGCAAGCGAAAAAACAATATAATCCTTAAATTGGTCCTTGAATTCGCTATATCGCATATATTCCCAAAGAATACGATTTTTAGTACTCTTTGGAATTATTATACCACTCCCACCCCCGCCCCGCAACTTAATTTCTTGCCCAATCTGATCAACGTGTTGGTTTTTGATTTGGGATCGCCATTGATTGCGATGATGCTGCCAACGATTTTCATTGCATGTGGTTGGCGCAAAAAAATTTCAGGATATCAAGGCATTTGCGAATCGGTTTTTCCAGTTCTTTTCTTTGTGCGGGATCGCCCATTGCTTTATCGATATCGAAACCGTCCAAAAATCTCACTTCGCCTTTTTTGAAATTGCCAGTTACAAGCAAAGCGGCCTTTTTTCCTTTTAATTTTTCGGCCAAATACAAAGGCAGGCACCGATCCATGAACGTCTTCATTAATGCGGGAACATTGGCAAAATAAGTGGGACAGCCAAAAACAACCACGTCCGCGCTCGACAGCTTTTCGCTCAATTCTCGCATATCGTCATCAACAACACATTTGTGCGCTTGAAAACACCCGCCGCAAGCGCTGCAAGGCTCAATCTTCTTGTCCTTGAGCAAAATCAATTCATAATCGCAACCCGCAGCCCTCAAAACCGTGCGCAACATATAATTTGTGCTTCCCTCCCGCGGACTCCCGGAAATTCCGATTATTTTCAATTTTTCTTTTTTAATAACCATAATTGAATCTTAACCATCTATCGTTATTTTATTTTAGCATATACCAATCAACATTTTCCCAATATCCTATTGCCAACCTCTATTGTTGATTGTTGAATTTAACAGTGTTAAATTCAAATAATAGCGATTAAAATATGAAACTTAATATTAAAAAAGCTTCAAAAAAAGAAGTTGATGAATTCAACAAAGTCGCCTGGTCGGGATTAGATATCGAGCATTATAACAAACATGTTAAATGGGTAGTGAAACCAATTTTGCTCAAAATAACCGATGGCAAAAATACAATCGCGACTATTGACGCAAAATACGAAAGCGGAGTTGTCTATATAAACAAACTAACTGTAGCAAAAGAAAACCGAAAAAAAGGCGTGGGCAGAATACTAATGGAAAAAATCGAAGCAGAAGCGATAAAGCTGGGCGCTCATAAAATATTTTTGATTACCGGTAAAAATTGGATCGCATGCAAACTCTATGAAAGCTTGGATTATAAAATAACCGCCAACCTCAAAAATCATTATTTAGGCTTTGATTTTGTCATCTATTCAAAAATAATAAACTAACACCATAACCCCTTCAACAACAAATTAACCCACGCACATTCCCTCCGTAGAAGAAATATAAATGCGTGGGCTCACTTAGAGGCATACCTACCAAAAGTGCTATACCTCCCATATTCAGGATCGTCATCGGATTCAGATACTGTTCGTGGAATTCCGAAACCGATTCTGTCAATAGTAGTGAAACCAGTTTCTGTCCACACCCGGCGATTATTCCAATCGATTGCAATAATCGCAACGTTCATTGCAATCGCCCAATCATATAGTTCACCGCCTGGAACAATTTTTCCCTTTCTAAATTCGGGATCCATCTTGTAACTATAATATTGAATTACAGATTTGTCAATATTGCAATGACATTAAATCAATTTATTCGCCTCTTTTCCAAGCAAAAACCGTCTCTTTTGGGACGGTTTTCAATTTGCAGAAATAATTATCGTTTTTAAATAATCATATCGAGTGCCCTATCCAAACATTCGGTTCCTGATAAACCGCATAATTGTTTTCTTTATCGACGATAATTTTCTCCAAAGCTCCTGGAACATTATACTGGCCGCTCTTTGGAAAATCAATCCCTGTCCATTTAGTCCAAGTTACTAGGTCAGCCTTAGTGCGCATCGATTTATGACAAACGCCGATAAATTTCCCGCCCAAACTGTAATGCAGGTTCAACCATGGATCAAGGTATCTTCCATCGGAATTTCTTTTATTGATATATTCTTCAAAAGGCATATCCGGATAGTCCGGTTTTTTTGTTGGACGGACCGGAATATAAAGTTTTTTAAAATTCAGTTTCCGCGCCATTTTCTTGAATTCAGAAAGGCAAATTTTACTCAAACCCAAACCACGCATTTCCGGATTAACCATCACTGACAAGCCTATCAAAACATTCGGCTCGATCTTTTCGTCAAATTGCCGATAGCCGGTTACCAAAGCCCAATCCCAACCTTCATCGGGAAGTGAAATCACACCTTCTGGAATAAACAACGGAATCGAATTCGCGACCGCAGCAAGTTTGCCATCGTTTAAAAAAACCATCTGATAATCGATAAAATCCGTATAAATCCTATTCCAATCATGGACAATATTGGCATTGTCTTGCAAAATAAAAATCGGATAAGAGGCTCTCGAAAGCTTATTAATTTCTTTGCGCCACGGTATTATATTTTTCCCAGTAATAATTTTGATTTCTTTTTCCATTGCTTGATTATACCAAAATCAATGTTAATAAAAAATGCGGAGGTCCGACCCCCGCAAAATTTGCGAATAATATATAAATATAACTTTGTTTTTTCACTGGGCGCGGAGATACTCAGCGGCGGATTCGGGGGTTATTGTTGAGATTTCCATGCGGGTGCCGAGTTCGAAACCAGCGAAAACCGCGGCCCGGGGCATTATTGTCCAATGCCAATGGTAATAAGGGTATTTTTTACC
>JBAYLX010000058.1:0-6685 GCA_041663885.1 Minisyncoccota bacterium
GGAAATTTGGGGCAGGCGTAGAATTTGCCGAAACGGCCCATTTTGATGACCAGGTTGGTGCCGCATTTGGGGCAAGGTTTTTCAGTGGCGATTGCTTCGGTTTTTTTGCTTTCCACGGCTTTATATTTGGCGTCCAGATTTTCTTTGAAAGGAGTGTAGAACTCGCGCAAGACTTTTACCCAATCGATTTCACCTTCGGCGATTTTATCAAAATCTTCTTCCATTTTGGCGGTAAAGTCGATATCCACGATCTGCGGAAAATGTTCGACCAAAATATCGTTGACCATCAAACCCATTTCCGTGGGTTTGAATGATTTTTTCTCGTCTTTTTCGATGTAATTGCGGGTTTGGATGGTGGTGATGGTGGGCGCGTAGGTTGAAGGCCGACCCACGCCGTGTTCTTCCAGTGCTTTGATCAGACTGGCTTCGTTGAATCTTGCCGGCGGCTTGGTGAAGTGTTGGCTGGGTTCAAGTTTTATGAATTTGAGCGGTTCGGCAATTTCCATTTGCGGCAAATCCACAGCTTCGAACTTAACCGGATACACCTTAAGATAGCCGTCGAATTTTAGCGTTTGGCCGTTGGCTTTGAATCCATACTTGCCCTCCGAAGCTTTAGCGAAGGAGGGAACGGAGGAGGGGGCGGCATCGATATCAACGCTAACCGAATCGATTATCGCCGGGTTCATCTGGCTGGCGATAAACCTTTGCCAGACCAGCTCGTAAAGTTTTTGCTGTGCCTTAACAAGATTTTTATCTTTTGAGGCCATTTCGGGAGTTTGGTCGGCATAGGCCGGTCGGATCGCTTCATGGGCTTCCTGCGCGCCTTTGGACTTGGTTTTGTAAGTATTGTAGGTGCCGGGGTGGTATTGCGTGCCGTAACTTTTAGTGATGAATTCTTTTGCCATGGCCAGGGATTGTTCGGACAGGTTGAGCGAATCGGTACGGTGGTAGGTGATCAAACCCATTTCATAAAGTTGCTGGGCGGTCATCATTGTGGCTTTGGCGGTCATACCGAATTTTTGGAACGCGGTTTGTTGCAACGTCGATGTGGTAAATGGTGGCAGAGGGTTTTTTTTGGTTTCCTTTTTTTCGATATTGGCGATCGAATAGTTTGCGTTTTCGAGATTTTTGACGATTTCATTCGCCCGGTCTTTATTTTTCAATTCCAATTTATCCAAATTCTTGCCGCCAATTTTCGCCAATTTCGCGGAAAATTCTTTCAACGGCTGGTTTTTCGTGTTTTCCAATGACGCGGCGATTTCCCAATATTCATCGGGTTTGAACGCCAAAATTTCCCGCTCCCGTTCGGCAACCAGGCGCACGGCCACGGATTGCACGCGTCCGGCGGAAAGGCCTTTGGCGATTTTTTTCCAGAGAAAAGGGGAGAGTTGATAGCCTACGATGCGGTCGAGTACCCGCCGCGCTTGTTGGGCATTGACCAGATTGTTGTCGATTTGGCGCGGGTGTTCCAGGGCGTCCGCGATTGCGCCTTTTGTGATTTCATGGAACGCAATACGCTGGTAGGGCTTGCCGTTTTTGCCATCAAGCTTTAACGCCTGGATCAGATGCCAGGCGATGGCTTCGCCTTCACGATCCGGATCGGTGCTGATTAACACGCTATCCGCTTTTTTTAATTCTTCTTTCAATGCTTTGACCGTGGTTTTACCTTTGGCGGTGATGGTGTACTTGGGCGTGAAATCGTGTTCGATGTCAACGCTGAAAGCGCCTTTGGGCAGGTCGCGCACGTGGCCGAATGATGACAGAATTTTATAGCCCGAACCCAAAAAACCCTGGAGGGTTCTGGCTTTGGTGGGGCTTTCAACGATGATTAATTGCATTTTTTGGTGGTAAATTTTTTGGAGAATGTTTTTATGGAGCACGCAAATTTTTCTGGTGAAAAATTTGCTAGTGTTCGCGCCGTCGCGCTCACAATGCTCCATAAAAACATTCTCCAAAAAATTTATTGTTTTTAGGAAAGTTTCAGGGCGTAGGTGTTTAGTTCGATATTTTTTATGAGTCCGTTTAATTCCATGATCGGAATCAGGCTCATTACGGTTTGGGCGGATAGCTTGGTGGCGAGGATGATTTGGTCGATATCCATCGCACCGTTTTTGAGTATGTCCAAAATCTTTTGTTCTTCGGGGTTGTTCGCGGACGCGCCGATTTTTTTTGCCGCCGGTGCGATGCCCAGCGCGTTTAATATATCTGATGCCGAATCGCAGGCTTGGGCGCCGTTTTTCAACAGCCAGTTGCAGCCGCGCGAGTTGGCCGAATATATCGAACCGGGAACGCTAAAAACCAGTTTGTGCTGTTTGCGCCCCCATTCGGCGGTGATGAGCGATCCGGATTTTTCCCGCGCTTCGATCACGATGATCGCCAGCGACAGGCCGGCAATGATGCGGTTGCGCTGGGGGAATGAATAATTGGTGGCTCTGAATCCGGCCGGATATTCGCTGACCAGACAGCCGCCAGTATCAACTATTTTTTTGGCCAAGTCAAGATTTGTCTTGGGAAAAAACGAGTTTTCATCCAGGCCGGTGCCGATTACGCCAATGGTTAATCCGCCGCATTCCAACGCGGTATTGTGGCTGATGGTGTCGATGCCGGGCGCCATTCCCGAAACAACGCAAACTCCGGCGCGGCTCAATCCGGCGGCAATATCTTGGGCGGCTTGTTTACCATAGGCCGAAGGGATGCGAGCGCCGACGATCGCGACGCAGGGCGCGGTTAAATCGATGCTGCCCCGCAGATACAATTCTTTGGGTCGGGAGGGAATCGCGCGCAAGCAATTCGGAAACATTGCGTCCGCGGCGCTGATTTTTTTGATTTCAAAATCAATCACTTTTTTACTATATCATTTTTTTCAAAACACAAAAATCGCGCGCGGCCTATTGATCCGCGGTCAATGAAAACTACAGTTTTTATTTTTATTAAAGATTAAAGATTGAAGATTAATCTATTGATTATAAACGGTCATTGCTTTGGCGATGCCTTCGGCGAAGCCAGTTTCAAGAGCCAAAACCGCCAAATCGACGGATTTATCGAATTCGGCAAGTTCTTTGGCGGATATTTTTTTTAATACGAGCTTGTCGCCCGGAATTTTTTTGAGAGCCGCGGTTTGCGGCTGGATGCCGATGCGGAAGCGGATGAAATTCTTGGTTTTTATTTGGTCGATGATTGATTGCACTCCTTTGTGTCCGGCCGCTCCGCGATTCTGGCCGATTTTTAATTTTCCCTGTGGAATGTCCAAGTCGTCGTTGATAATCCAGAGATTGTCATGCTTTTTGTTTTTAAACAGGGAATAGTGTTTGGCTACTCGTTTTACTGATTCTCCGGATTTGTTCATGAAAGTTTGGGGCTTTGCCAAAATCACGCGCATACCGGCAAATTCTCCTTCGCTTGCCATTGTGTTGTCTTCAACCATAGAAAAAGCGCTAAAACTGTGTTTTTCGACAAATTTATCAACAACCATAAAACCAATGCTGTGGCGCGTGTGATAATAGTTGGTGCCGGGATTGCCAAGTCCCATTACCAATATAATTTTACGTTCGTTTGGTTTGCTCATAATTTAGCCATTATAGCAGAACCGGGCGGCTTGCGGAAGGCAGGATTTTATGGTAAGATAAAGTATCTTTTAATGTAAATTAACTTCATGTCTTCCGCCATAAAAAACGCGGGTGAATTTATTTGGGAAGTGGCCAAAATCGTTATTTTGGCGTTGGCGATCGTGATTCCGGTCCGCTATTTTTTGTTTCAGCCGTTTGTCATCCAGGGGTCGTCAATGGAACCGAATTTCCACGAAGCTGATTATCTGATCATTGATGAGCTGTCTTATCGTTTGCGGCTTCCCGAAAGAGGAGAAGTGATTGTTTTTAAATACCCATTGGATACCAGCAAACGTTTTATCAAACGGATCATTGGTTTGCCGGGCGAAACGGTGGAAATCAGGAGCGGCGAAGTTATTGTTACTACGATCGATGGGAAAACGATAACGCTGGATGAAACATATATTCCTTCAAATCTCAAGGCTCCGGATATGAGTTCTTATAAGCTTGGAGAAGGGCAGTATTTCGTGCTTGGAGATAACCGTCCTTATTCCTCCGATTCTCAGGATTGGGGTGAAGTGCCGCAAAAGAATATCATCGGAAAAGTTGAATTACGATTGTGGCCGCTGGGCGATATTTCCAAAATCGAAGTCCCCAAATACTAAAATTGAAAATTGAAAGATCAAAATGGAAAGTGGCAATTTCAAAATTGTAAAATGTTTGTGTTTAGACATTTTTAAATTTTTAGCTGTCATTTTGATATTTGATTTTTACATTTTTATTTTGTTTTATGAAACCCAAATTCCAGTCGGTTACCGGCATGCACGATATTTTGCCTGAAGACCAGAAATATTACGAAAAAGTATATGAAACCGCCAAAGAGATTGCGGGGTTTTATAATTTCAGCCGCATAGAAACTCCAATATTGGAGGATGGAGAGTTGTTTGTCAAAGGTACTGGCGCGACGACTGATATTGTCCAGAAACAGATGTATTCGTTAAAAACACGGGGCGGGGATTTGCTGACATTGCGCCCCGAAGGTACGCCTTCCGCGGTGCGGTCGTATTTGGAACATGGCATGGCCAATTGGCCGCAACCGGTTCGTCTTTGGTATTATGGCCAGTTTTTCCGCTATGAAAAGCCGCAAGCCGGCCGTTTCCGCCAATTCTGGCAATTGGGTTTTGAGGTTATCGGCGAAAAGGGCGCGATCATTGACGCGCAGATCATCCAGATTTATTACAATATTCTCAAAGAATTGGGGTTGGAAAATATTGCAATTGAAATCAACAGTATCGGCGATATGATGTGCCGGCCGTATTATCGCAAAACTTTGGCCAGCTATTTGCGCAGTCGCGAGTCCGCGCTTTGCCCCGACTGCAAGCGCCGGATCAAGGAAAATCCGTTGCGGATACTTGATTGCAAAGAGGAAAAATGCCAGGCGGTAAAATCCCAGGCGCCGCAAGTCGTCGACCATCTTTGCGAGGAATGCAAATCCCATTTCAAAGAAGTTTTGGAATATTTGGAAGAGATTGGCTTGCCTTACCGTTTGAATCCCTATTTGGTGCGCGGATTGGATTATTATACCCGCACGGTTTTTGAAATTTTCCAGGACGGCAAAGACGGACAAGGGCAGATTGCTCTGGGCGGGGGCGGACGGTATGACGGGCTGATAAAAATGCTGGGCGGCAAAGATACTCCGGCGGTGGGAGGCGGGTTGGGCGTTGACCGCATCGTTTTGGCGATGAAGGCCGCAGACATTAAAGTGGGCGAAGAAAAACAAGCGAAAGTATTTTTGGCGCAACTCGGGGGATTGGGCAAAAAAAAGAGCTTGAAATTGTTCGAGGAAATGCGCCAAGCCGGGATATCGGCGGGAGAATCGTTTGACCGTGATTCGCTCAAGTCGCAGTTGAAGATCGCGGATAAATACGGCGCGAAATTCACGCTGCTTTTGGGCCAGAAAGAAGCGCTGGAAGGGACGATTATCCTGCGCGATATGGAAACCGGCAAACAAGAAAGCCTGAAGATGGAAAACGTGGTGGCCGAAATAAAAAAAAGATTTAAGAAGTAGGATTGATCCTGTAGTAGATTTTCGGCCTTATTTTTCTTTCAGAAAAATCAGAAATCGTGAAACGAGCCGAAAATTCACACAGGATTGACTTTTGGCAAAAAATTAAGTAATATATGGACTGTATCTTTTGCAAAATTATAAACGGGGAGATTGGGGCAAAAAAAGTTTTTGAAAATGATTTGGTGCTGGCGTTTGAGAATATCAAGCCCGTGCATCCGGTTCATATTTTAATCATTCCCAAAAAGCATATTGCCAATATCCAAGAAGCGGATGAAGCTGATAAGGACACTTTAGCGGAAATGATGCTGGCGGCGGGCAAGATCGCCAAAATCAAGCAGATTAATGGCACCGGCTATCGCTTGGTAATCAACCATGGCCGGGATTCCGGGTATTCGATCGATCATTTGCATATTCATTTGGTGGGCGGCGAGGAATTGCCGTTTGCCACTGGATAGAAAAGCGCAAAGTTTAAAGCGCAAAGTGTAAAGTAAAATAAAAGAGAAATTCGAAAGCGAAAAACTTAAGGTATAATAAAAAAAGTTAAAAACGAAAAACGCAAAAAATTTAATTCTGTTTTGCACTTTTCGCTTTAAACTTTACGCTACTACTATGGCATTAGAAATCAGGAAAAAACAAAGAGAGAACGTGCAGGCGATGATGCGTCGCTTTCAGAAAGCGGTGCAGCAGAGCGGGATTTTGCTGGAAACGCGCAAGCGCCAGTTTGTAAAACGCGTCAAATCCGACAACATGCAAAGAAAATCCGCGATGCGCCGCGCCGAAAACAAAAAGAAGTACGATCTGATCAAGAAGATGAAGAAAGCTTAGTTTGAAATGTCAAAATCCAAATGACAAATTTCAAATAAAGATTAAAGTTAAAACAACGGAGTCAGTTTGGTTTAGTTTTTGATTTTAGTTTGACTTTTGAGCTTTGAAATTTGGATTTAACAATCATGCTTAAAGACAAGATCAATGAAGATTTCAAAACTGCGTTCAAAGCCAAGGATGAAGCGGTGGTTTCGGTTTTAAAAATGCTGAAAGCTTCGCTTTTGAACAAAGAAAAAGAAAAAGAATA
>JBAYLX010000059.1:0-6680 GCA_041663885.1 Minisyncoccota bacterium
ATGGTATAATCTGCGCGAGCAGCAATTCAAGAATTACGTCAAGGCGATTCTTGCCAAAAAGAGCAGTTCCGAGGATTTGCCGCTGGCATTAATGAGCGTGCTTGAAAATCGGCTGGATAATGTTGTTTTCCGCCTGGGGTTTGCTCCTTCACGTTTGACCGCACGGCAATTGGTGGGGCATAAGAATTTTTTGGTGAATGGGAAACCGGTGAATTTGCCGTCATATCAGGTGGCCAAGGGGGACGTGATCAAGGTGGCATCGCACAAAACCAAGAAAAATTATTTCACTTTGCTTGCACCGACCCTGAAGGCTTTTAAAACCCCGACGTGGCTGGTTCTTGATGCCGATAAATTGGAGGGAAAACGGACTGGCGATGTCGCGATGGAGGAATTGACGCCGCCGGCGGAAATCGGTTCAGTGTTTGAATTTTACGCGAAATAATATTAATCTAATCCCGTTGATTTCCTGGGCTTTAATAACCGCCGTATCATGGCGGTAAAACGTTCGAGGATTTACGGAAAAAAATGATACCACTGCCTTTAACACCAAAAGTAATCGAAAAAAAAGGGAATTTGGCGCTTATTGAAATCGAGGCTCTTTATCCCGGCTATGGCGTTACCGTCGGCAATGCTTTGCGGCGGGTTATGCTTTCGTCGTTAGAGGGCGCGGCGGTGACCCAGATCAACATTAAGGGCGTTCCGCATGAATTTTCAACGATCGCGGGTGTTATGGAGGATGTGATTACGATAATTATCAATGTCCGGCAATTAAGGTTTAAACTTATCGGCGATGAGCCGCAGTTATGCGTGTTGAAAGCGAAGGGGGAGAAAGACGTGACGGGAGCGGATCTTGAAATTCCCAGCCAACTCGAGTTGGCCAATCCCGAAACGCATATCGCGAATCTGACCGCCAAGAGTTCGAAGTTGGAAATGGAGATCAAGGTTGAAAACGGAACCGGCTATATGTCCAAAGATGCGCGTTTAGCGAAGGGCAAATTGGAAATCGGGGTGATTCCGATGGACGCGATGTTCACGCCCGTGAAAAGAGTCGGGTTTAAAGTACAAAATATGCGCGTGGGCGACCGAACCGATTTTGACAAAGTGATTTTTGAGATAGAAACTGACAATACAATAACTCCGGAAATCGCGTTCGCGCGGGCCAGCGAAATTCTGGTAAGTCATTTTGAAATGTTCAAGAACGCATTTAATGGATAGTTTGATTTGTTGGATTTTAATTCGCGGATTTGACATTTGAGCTTTGATATTATTAATATGTATAAGAGAATTAAAGGTAAAAAATTTAGCAGGAAAACCGACCAAAGAAGGGCGTTTATGCGTTCGTTGGCGGTGAATTTGATAATGCAAGAAAAAATTACTACAACCAAGATTCGGGCGCATCAGGCGGCTTCTATGGTTGAGAAGTTAATTACCAAGGCCAAGAAGAATAACCTAGCTTCAAAGAAGGCGTTGGGGGAAGTATTGCCTCAAGTTGCATGCAAGAAGTTGTCGGCGATTGCGCCGCGCTTCGCGGAACGCAACGGCGGATATACTCGGATTTCTAGTCTGGGCCAGCGAATCAAGGATGGGGCGCCGATGGCGGTGGTTGAGCTGTTAGATAGGCCTGCGATTGTCGAAAAAGCGCCGCTAAAAAAAGAAAAGAAGCCAGTTAAGAAAGCGGTTGCGAAAAAAGATAAAAAAGAAGAAATAAAGGAAGACGCAAAATCATAATTATCGGTGTTCCATATGAAAAGAGATACACATACAATTGATGCTACGGGAATCGTTTTGGGAAAGCTTGCGGTCAAGGCAGCAGTACTGCTGAGAGGCAAGGATAAGGCCGGTTTCGCAAAGAATGTCGATGCGGGCGATTTTGTAGTCGTCAAAAATTTCCGCAAAGTGGTGATCACCGGTAATAAACTTGAGCAAGAAAAAGATTATTACTATACCGGCTATATGGGCGGGCAAAAAGAGGTGGTGATGGGAAAATTGCTCGAAAAAAAACCCGATCAGGTTTTGCGTCGTGCGGTATACCGGATGCTGCCCACCAACAAATTGCGCGCTCTGATGATCAAGCGTTTGACTGTGAGACAATAGGAAACTATCATTTTAAGAATTATTATGCCAAAAACCAAGGAAACCGAGAAAACCGAAGACCAAGAGCCCAAAACCGCTGTTTTGAAAGCAACGGTAAAAAAAACTCGCGTTGATGTAACTAAGGACGCTGATGCTGATGCGGCCAGCGTTCTGGTTGTTGAAAAAGCCGTTGTCATTGATGATGAGTCGGAAGCTTTTGACGCGGGAGGCAAAAGGAAAGCCGATAAATATTACGAAGCGGTTGGTCGGCGGAAAACCGCGATCGCGAGGGTGCGTTTGTATACCCGCGGCGATAAAGTTTTTTTGGTGAACGAGAAACCGTTCGAGTCGTATTTCAAAGGCGTTGAATTCAAAAATATCGTTGACGCTCCGTTTGTCAAAATGAACTGCATGGATCGTTTCCGTATTACGGCGCGCGTCATGGGAGGCGGTGTGAACGCCCAGGCTGAGGCCTTGCGCCACGGGATTACCCGCGCATTGGTGATGTTTAACGCCGATTTTAAGAAGCGCTTGAAAAAGTCAGGCTACTTGACCCGGGATTCACGTATGAAGGAAAGGAAGAAGCCGGGCCTAAAGAAAGCCCGCCGCGCGCCTCAGTGGGCGAAGCGCTAAGCGTTTCAATTGGGACGCTGAGCGTCCCGAAGCGGTAGAGGATATCAATACAAAATCAAACCGTCCCGCATTTTGCGGGACGGTTTTTGGTTTAGACTTATCATTATCACTGGATCGGCTGGGATTTATAGAGGGTGGTGCCGGAAAACAGATATATTATTTTCTGGGAGGCGTTCCATAACATCAGCGGAGTTTGGTTTTTTGGGTCATCAGATGGCGAAATATCCGATGTTTTCGCCAGCTGGACGATATTCACTTTGTCGCGGTTGTCGATTTCCGCGACTTTGATTGCGCCGCCGGCGGTAAATAACAAATAATCGGAATTGAACCAGTCGCAGTTGGCGATTTTTTCGGAAAACCGCGCGATAAAAATTTTATTTTCCGCGGCGGCCGGCAACTGGCCGTTCGCTCCTTTTAAGAAAAACACCCAAATTTCCGAATCCGAAGTTAAAACTATTTTTTTTCCATCGGGCGATAATTTCGGTTCCGATGACAAACTGTCATATATCTTTTCAAAAGATTTGCTGTCCGGTTTGAGGGCGAACAATTCTGAATCAACTTTCACGAAATAATAATCGCCGAATATCCATAAACCATAGGAAGCATCCGGCTTGACGGTTATTTGCGCCGGAACGATTTTTACCTGGTTTCCTTGTTGGTCTTTTTTGTATATGAACCCGTCCTGTCCAATATGATACGCGCCTCCTTCAATTTTTCGGGAAGCTAATTCCGCGGTTGAAGTGGCGTTGGCGATTACGAGCGATTTGGCGATCCGAGCCGGGTTTTTGTCAATGGCGATGGTCCAATTAGCAGCGGTTTTGTCGCTGGTTGTCGAAACGCCCAGCGTTTTGGAATCGATCCATTTCCAGTCGGCGAAAACCGAATTTTTCGCGGAAAAATTGTTCTGATCAGCCAGTTTAACGGTGATGTTTTGCGCGATATCGTATAGTTTCAAATTCCAGCTTGCGTCTTTGGTCTGGCGCAAGGCGATTTTTAAACTGTCGGGCGAAACCAAAATACCATCAATTTCTTTTTCGGCGGCGGAAATTTCAAGCCGCGCCGGAAACAGGATTATGCTATTCGCTTCAGTTACTTGTTTTTCCCTGACATCAAGATTTTTTATCCAAGGCTGGTAGCCGGTTTTTTTAACTTCGATATGGTATTTGCGCGGAAGAAGGTTTTCCACGAGCGCGGAACCGAAGAAAAAATCAGTTTGTTTCTCAAGCTTGTCATCGATGAAGACATTGGCTTGCTTGGGGGTTGTTTTCACGAAAAAACCGCCGGTCATCACCACCAGTTTTTTCCCGGGTTCAAACGGCAGGTTTAGGCGGTATCCTTGCGCGTAAAGCACCAGCGCCGGTGCTCCGACCGCGAAAACCATCACAAAAAAAATAAAAAGAAAAGTGCGGAATTTGCGCGACATGAAAGAATGCGTATCTATTATATTTTAATCTTATCCTATTGCCAAGAATTTTCAATCAAATTTAAGGCCATTGTTGGATGATGATCCAAAACGTAGAATTTTGATAATTCATGGTACAATATGTATCATGGGGTTTGGAAAAAACGATATTGATAAAAACAATAAGACTGTAAGGGGAGTGACATTGGTGCACTTCCTTTTGATGTTTGGCTACAAGCTTTTTTCGGCATATTTCCCGTTGTTTTTGGCGGCGCAAGGATTTTCGCTGGTCCAGGTGGGCTGGTCATATCTTCTGATCTATTTGCCGATCGCGCTGTGCGCGCCGCTGGCCGGATTTTTCAGCCGCCGGGTCAATCCGGTTCTGGTGATGATCTTGGGCATTATCGGCTATGCCGCTTATGCCTTGATGATGGTTGCCGACGGGAATAACGGCCTGTTCTTTTTCTGGCAGATAATGTTGGGAGTTTCGGCTTCGCTGTTTTTTACGTCGTCGCGGATTTTGTTAATGGCTTATCCGGCCGCCAATATGGAACGGGGATTTTCGTGGTTTTACAACGCCCCATTCTGGGCGGATGTTTTCGCGTCGGCAATCGGCGGATTTTTGATTTGGCGCGCCGGGTTTACCGTGGTGTTTGCTTTGAGCGTGGCGATAACTTTATCGGCGGCGGCAACTGCGGCCGCAATGCTGTGGAAGGTCTCCGTGCGCGAAAAAAGCCGGGCGATTTCGCTTTCGGTTTGGGCGCAAAAGTGGCGCAACCTGTTGGCGCGCGCGTTTGACCGGAAGATGGCGCCTGGCCTGGCGGTTGCCTTTGCCGGGCTTTGGGTTAACGGGTTGTTCGCGGCGTTTTTCATCCTTTTTTTGAAAAACGAACTCAACTGGAGCCGCGACGGGGTAATTGCTTATACGGCTTATTCTTCGGCTTTTTTTTCGATTGCCTATATAATTTTCATCCGGCCGCGGCAGAGGGGTGTTGGCGAGAAAAGCATTGTGGCGGGCGCGGCCGTGTCGGGAGCATTCGCGGCTTTATTCGCGGCACCGATCGCGTTTTTAAATTTTGCCACAGTATTCGCGCTTAGTTTTTTTCGGGGCGCGGGCGAATTCATTTGCCAGTCGGGACGTTCGGCGTTTGTGGCGCGGAAAATGGAAAAAGACCCCGAGGAGGCGGGAGCTTTTGATACAATTTTTTCGCCGCTGGGCATTGCTTTGGGATCCATGACCGCGGGACTGCTCATCGGGCCATTGGGATACCGGGGATTGTTTTCTTTCGGCGGCCTTGTAATGCTGTCTATTGTTTTGATTGCTTACTTGGCCGGCAAAACAAACAATTGACATTTTCTGATAATAATTTAAAATTTTGGTTAATTCGCACATCTAAAACTATTTGGGAATGAGGTAGTGGCAATGGACTGTAGGTTATTAATGATTATATTTAAAATCGTAGGTAATGATCTTTACCTATTGGTACCGAGAGAGGGAATAGCGATTTCGGGAGAAATAGATATAAACAGAAGCGCTTTATTGATAGATGAAATCAATAAAATACTTAAGGGTTATGGGGTTGGCACTGCGTTGGAATTCGAACAGGGGGAACCAATCCAAATTAGATCGCTCGGCTTAAATGATTGTGTCTGGTATTTTCCAATTATTATTTGTGCATTGTGGGTTATTGAAGGCGGCAATGCTGATAAATTCACGTGGACATCTTTGGGAGATCTTTTAACGGAGGTTGGTGATTCGCCGGATGCATTAAACACAACCGTTGCGGGAACGGTGGCTTGTGAGGCCGCGTTATTTGGTCTTTCCATTCCACTGGACCATCTAGATTGACATTCTGTTAATCTTTTTTCTTTTCTATAGTCTATAGTGTGAATTGCTTAAATTTTTCAAATAAGATAGAGTGAAAGAACGAAAAACGGGAATAATCATTAACTTTTAATCCTTAATCTTTAACATGAGCATGCAGTCGGTTAAAGATTAAAGATCAATGATTAAAGATCGACCATTATGAAATTAGGAATTGATCTGGGTACAAGGAATTCTTTGGTATATATTCCAAAAAAAGGGGTGGTTTTGCAGGAACCGTCGGTGGTTGCGGTTGATTTGGATGAAAACAAGATTTTGGCGGTGGGGCGCGAGGCTAATGAGATGATCGGACGGACGCCGGATACGATTCGGGTTTACCGTCCCATGAAAGACGGCGTGATCGCCGATTTTGTCGTTACGCAGGCGATGATCAAGTATTTTATCAACAAAGTTTCCGGTAAATTCCATTTTTTCAAGCCCGAGCTGGTCATCAGCGTGCCGGCGGGAATTACTTCCACGGAGCGCCGCGCGGTTCTTGAGGCGGGGATGAACGCGGGCGCCAAATCGGTTTATCTTTGCAAAGAACCGATCCTTTCCGCGATCGGCGCGGGGATTCCCATCCACTCTTGCTCGGGGAATATGATCGTTGATATCGGCGGCGGAACCACGGAAGTGGCGGTGATTTCACTGGGCGGGATCGTTAATTTCCAGTCTTTGCGCGTGGCCGGTGATAAAATGGATGCGGCC
>JBAYLX010000060.1:0-6501 GCA_041663885.1 Minisyncoccota bacterium
AAAGACACCAGCAAGTGCAAAGCATCGATTTGCTGCTGGCCTTTTTCCCGCGCCAAATCCTGCGCGTATAAGATCGCCTCCTGGGCCTTATGGGTGAAATTAGCAGCTGAATTCATGGAAATTTAAAATTGAAAAATCAAAATTGAAAATGACAATGTAAAATTGAAAAATGTTTGAATTCCGACATTTTAACATTTCAATTGTCATTTTGATCTTTGATATTTACATTTTCAATTTTTATTATTGGTTCTCGCTTCTGTCTCCCAACGTAACCTCCAAATTTATCTGATTTCCATCTCTTTGGATCCTTAAGGTTACTTTATCACCCGGATTGTATTTTGCAATAATCTGCGACAAAGTATTGTTTTGATTGATTTTTTCACCGTTGATTTCAAGAACGATATCCTTATCCTTCAAACCGGCGGTTTTCGCGGGCGAAGACGCAACCACCGAAGCGACTTTCCCTTGGCCGGAATCAGCCGTGCCGGTAGTAACCCAAGCGCCGTAATCCACCGGCAGATCATTTTCCTGCTGGATTTGGGCGTTAATTATCGTGTAATAAATTCCAAGGTAAGGATAGGTTATTTTGCCGGATTTTTCTACCTGGTCGATGTCGCGTTTGGCAACATTGATAGGAAGCACAAAACCGACATTTTGCGCGCCGCTGGCAATAGCGGTATTAACGCCGATCACTTCGCCTTTTAAATTCAAAAGCGGGCCGCCCGAATTTCCCTGATTGATCGCCGCGTCGGTCTGAATCAGATTATCAAGCGTTTCACTGGTTCCGCCGCCGCCCGCGGTAATCGAACGTTTCAATCCCGAAATCACGCCCACCGAAACCGTATTGTCAAATTCGCCCAGCGCGTTGCCGATGGCAATGACGCTTTGCCCCACCTGCAAATTGGAAGAATCTCCCAAAATTACCGATGGGAACTCCTGTCCCGCCTCGCCGCTGATTTTGACAACCGCCAAATCCTGCGTCGGGTCCAATGCCAAAACCTTGGCGGGATATTTCTTGCCATCGGGAGTGATAACCGTGTATTGCGCGCTCGAATCCCCCACCACATGCTTGTTGGTCACCACCATTCCATCGCGGGAAACTATAAACCCCGAACCGGCGCCAACTTCCTGATTCTGCGTGCCTTTTTGGCGCACTTGCGGCACTTGAAAATTATCAAAAAATCCGAACGGGTCGAATCCGCGGTTCGGTGAAGAATAATACTGCTCATAAACCGGCACATCTTTAGTGATGATTATTGAAACCACGGCCTGAGAATAATCCTTGACCACTTTAATGACCGCGTCTTCCTGCGTCGTCTGCGGTTCATAAACCACCCTGGCAGGAGTGTTGCCCGCGGACGGGGCATCTTTCGGTGCCGCGGCCGGCGGCAATGATAATCCTAATTTCTTAGCCAAAGATCCCCATTGCCCGTATGACGCGGCGCCCAAGCCAAACCCGACTGCCAAAGCAACGGCCACAATTAAAAACACTGCCAGGTTTTTCTTTTTCCCCGCCTGGCGCGGACTGCCGGTTTGAATCAATTCCGCGGTTTGATTTTCAGTTTTATCAAGATCGTACATAGACATAATATTTAATGTAAAATTGAAAAATCAAAATGAAAAATGACAATGTAAAATTAAAAAACACAAAAACGACATTCTAACATTTTAATCTGTCATTTTGATCTTTGATCTTTACATTTTCAATTAAAGATTTTTTTCGCTTCTTCCCAGAATTGAGGCTGACCGTGTTTTTCTTTCATCCAGTACCACCATTCCGCGCCCCAGAGGTAAAACGTATCAAAACCGGTGCTTTTGGCAAACGCGACATTCTCCCGGAATTGCTTGATATCCATGGTTTTAGCATCGCCATCGCCACCGTCATAGAGCTGGTTGGCGGCCCACGGTTCGGCCTGCAATTCGGCGCAGATAACGCGCTTTTTGAAAACCAAATCGATTATTTTTGCTTTTACCGCGTAAAACGCCGGCGGAATCGGATAAGTCACGTAGGTTTTCAATTCGTGGAAATAAACCCGGCGGTACATCGTCACGCCCGCGGCATCGCCGATCTTGGCGGCATTGAACCACCACGACCCTTCCCCGCTATCCGATATTACCACCGGTCGTTTTTCCGCGTCAAGAGATCGGACGAGGGCGGCCTCCCGGATCAAAAAATCCTTATCGATCCACGGACAATCGCCAAATTTGAAAAGGGGTTCGTTTTCCACCTGCCAGGAAACTACCGCGGAATTGCTTTTATAACGGAGCACTATCATCTCCAGCATTTTTAAGATCTCCTGCTGCTGCCGCGCCTTATCCATTTCCTTGGCCCATCCGGGAATATGGCACTCCGGCCAGCGCGGCGTTTTCATGCCGACCGCCAGCATCACCTTGGCGCCGCGCGACTTGGCTTGTTCCAGCTGCCAGTCAAGGTCGGAAAAATCATAAACATCATCGCGCGGCTCGATCAAATCCCAATGCGCCGCAACCTTGAGATTTTTAATCTTCAATTCGTCGAGCAACGCCAAATAATTAGCCTTCCAGTCAAGCCCCATATCCCGGGCGTGTTTTTGCGAGAAAGCCGCTCCCCAAATTATTTTTTTTGCCATCGGCGCTTTATATAAATAGAAACATACCCCCACCGCCAATAACGCTATTACCATTATAAAAACAATTTTCTTTCGCATCATCATATTATGCCTTAATAATAACAAAATTAGCATCAAAAATCCGGAAATACACAGTTCAATTCAGCGCAAAGATTACCAGGCCGGCCATGATCAAGGCGATGGCGATTGATTTTTGGATAATGGAGGCCGGATCGGTTTTTTCTTTCAGGATTCCCGGAAAAAACGCGGAAAGGAAAATCGAACAAATAAACAGCGCGACATACTGGATCCCGGCCATGGCATTGATCACCGGCACGCTTGCTTGGGGCGCCAGCGATACGGCAAAGCTCTGGAGCATGAACGCCAATCCGCCCATCGCCTGGCCGGAAAAAAACAGAATGTTGGGACGCGCTTCCTTTTTCACGCTCCGGCGCGCGAACACCACTTTCCGCACATGCGGCGATAAAAGAAAAGTCAGCGCCGCGGCCACCGAACCGAACGCCATCAATAAAAATCCGCGCAAAAAATCAATATAGGAAGAAAAATCAACCCCGAAAACAACCAGCCGCGCGGCGGCATCGGCAACCGGAAGCTGCATATAAACCAGTTTTGACAAAACCACCGCGGAAGCAAAAAGCAAAGATGCCAGCAACACCAGCGGCAAACCGCTTTTTTTAATGGAAAAATCCTTGGCCATTATCATCCAGCCTCCGGCAATCAACAGAAAAAATCCAACCATCTCCTTTGCGCCCAAAACCGCCGCCCCGCCGGATACCGCGACCGTCAATAAAAAACCGAAAACTGGCACCAAGCTGCCGATCATCGGCACGGTGCGCGACGCTTCAAAACGGCGCAACGCGGAAAGATAAAAAAACGATCCGTAGATTTGCGCGAATCCCGCCGCGATGCCCGTTAAAAAAACCATCAGACTGGGATTCGCCCAAATGCCAAACGGCAAAAACAAAAACGCCACGGAACTCAATATCCCGACGTAAAACGCGTAAAGCTTCGGATTCGACATCGGCCCGTTCAACAAGATTTTGTCGATCAATGCCGTCACCGCCAGCAAAACATAACTTCCCACCGCAATAAATAACCACAACATGAGTTCACTTCGTAATTTTCAATAACCAATTTTTCCCGCCCCAGCGGGACCCCGCCAAAGGCGGTGGCAATTTTCAATAAATAGCCAATATCACAATAATCAAACAAAATACCACGCATTTATTTGAACATTGTTTAATTGAAAATTCAATGAAAATTAGAAATTGAAAATTGAAAATTAATTCAGCTTGCCGTCATTCGCGATCAAGCGCTTGATCTTGTAGGTTCCCATCTTCTCTCCTTCGATGAATCCTTCCATCGCCGCCTCGGCCAGATATCCTTGCTCAAGCCAATCATCCAGCCACTGGTTGACGCAGCGCAAATCGCCTTGTTCAATGCCGAATCCCGACCGCAAAAGCCAGCTCTTGTTGAAATCTTCCTGGGAACCGATCGGCGGCGCCACGATGATCGGCAATCCAAGCGCCGAATAAAAAGAAAGTTCGCTGGGCTTGGTCCAAAGAATATCGGTTTTCCGCAATGTCTTGTTGAAGCGACTGAAATATTCCGCGATTTTTTCCTCAAACAATATTTCCACACCCGGACATTTTGACATTTTCAAATTTTTAACACCGACTTCAAAAATTATTTTTACGTTTTTATTTGTTCCCGCCGAAAGGATAAGTTTGATTTCACCCTCTTTGATCCGCGGCGCCAGCTGGCGCGCGATCGCGACACCGATCTCCCCTTGCGCGCCGGCGCCGCCCGCCGAAAACATTATCGTCAACGGCCGACCCGAACTTTTCGGCAACGTGCCCAAAGTATCCCTTACTAAATCATGGTATTTGGAAATATAGGCTCCCGCCGGATCAAGATTCACCAAACGCCGTGAAATATCTGCCTTGGCAATCCCCATCTCCTCTTTTTCCGAATTGATGCTGGCTTCGGGCAAAGGAAATCCGGTTAAAAATATCCGGCGCTTGGGCACGCCATACAATTTCAGCCGCGACGCGACGCGATGGTTGGGGGCGCAATAATTAATGCGGCTTTTCATCGGTTCAAGACCCACCCATTGCCGGCCGACATCGGCATCGCACACGATCAAATAAATTTCTTCGGAATAACCGAATTCCTCAGCCATGAACGCGGGAATGAAAAAAGTGGTCACCAGCGGCAATGGTTTTGTTTCCAGGCGGCTGACAAAATCCCGGCCCCAGCCGCGCTTGATCAAAGAATAGGTGCGCTTGGTCAAAAAAGGCGCCCGCGCCCGCTCTCGATTGGGATAAAAATCGATTATTTTCTGGAAACAATTATCATAAAACGCGAACGCACCCGCGCCGATCAACGGCACGCGCTTGAATTTTGAAATCGCTTCATAGAACGCGCGGCTGTCTTCCCAGATCGCGCGATCACGTTCGGGAATTCCCGGATAATCATTGGCATTGATGATATTGCCTTTATACGCCAAACTCTTGAGCGGAAACGCGGTCCGCTGATGACCATAACCCATATTCACTCCCACCACCCAAGCCTTATTGTCGATTTTATTTTCACTTTTATCCATTATTCAATCATATCAAAAAAAAATATTTAACAAAATAAATTTCCGAATCGCCGCAGAGCGGTAAAATATTCAGACGTAATAAAAAATTTAATCTTGCAGGGGTCAGACCCCTGCAAAAAAATTGAAACGAAAAAACTGATTATGGTACAATACCGGCCGCAGTGGTGGTTCCATTGTTCACCGGAACAACCGGCGCTTGATAGGTTTGGTTGATTGTTACCGAAGAACCGGATTTTTGAACCAGTTCTTTAAGCTGGTCGCCGGTCAGACAAATTTCATTGTTGCCGCTGTCCTTGACGCACATCTGGTCAGTGACGATTTGCCGGCTGTCAATTCGCTGGCTGTTAATTTGCTGGCCGTCGATTTGCTTTGAAGTAATTTTATCAGCAATCGCCTCTTTTAGCGTCGCCACGCCGTCCTGCAATACCATCCCCAGCGAATTGAGCGCGTTGTTCACCATCCGCATAAACCCGGAACCGCTTTCCCCGATTACTGTGGTTGTGGAAGCGTTTATCAGTCCTTGCGCGGTGAGCTGAAATTCCAGGGCTTCAAGCCGCTTGTTTTGTTTTTGCAACTGGTCAAGTTCATAGACCGGCAATTGGCTGTATTGCACGGTTTCGGGCTGGCCCAAATCATTATAGCTCACCAATTCGGACATCACCCTTTCCACTTCTTCGGCAATCAACCCAATGCCGTTGCCGCCGGCCTTGTAATTAAAACTCACCGGGTTTAAACCATAGATTCTCTCGCTTCCCAGCAAAGTTTTAACATTTTCCTTATAACGGATTGAAGAAGAAAGATAGCCGAACAAACCGGTATCGTCAATATACAAATCGCGGTTGGTCGCACCCACGGCCTGCGAATAGGTCGCCGCATCTTTTATCGTGCCATCCACCAATAAATTATTATCTCCCGCATCCGAATCGCCGCCAATATGCAACCCGCCATTGATTGACAGTTTGGAAAGGGGGCTCGTCGTCCCGATGCCGACGTTGCCGTCATTTTTGATGATCATTCTTTTCGTCGGCGTAAATGTGGTTCCAGCGGTTGTTGCCACGGTATCTGCATAGAATTCAATCCCAGTGGCAAAATCAAATTTTATACCACGACTGCCAAAACTTGCATGAGTCCCCGACCACTTGAGCGTTGAAGTCGGGAATACAGATGGAATTGCATTGTGATAAATTCCCATATCGGCGTTTGCGCCCGTATATTGCCCAATACCAAGCATCTGTAGATTATTGCCAATTTGAAGTATCGACCCCGGCGCCGCCGTCCCGATGCCGA
>JBAYLX010000061.1:0-6441 GCA_041663885.1 Minisyncoccota bacterium
GAGAATGTTGGTAACGTAATTTTATGGACGGAAAAGTTGAAATAATTAAAAATAGAATCACAATCCGGCGGGCGGAAATTAAGGATTTGAATGACATTTTGCGGTTGGTTGCCGAGCTTTACGAGGAGGAACAGGGGAACTATGGCAACGATTGGAGTTTGGACTGGGTTTATGGAAAAGGAAAAGAAATAATTGCCGATGATTTGAATAATGCCGATAGTTTTGTCGTTGTTGCCGAGATGGATGGGAATATTTTCGCGGTTTTGCGCGGCAGTTTATATTGGGGCGATTGGATGTCATGGAAAAAAGGAAAGGGGGCGGAATTGTGGGATATTTTTATTGAAGAAGGGTTGCGGAACCGCGGGGTGGGCGCGAAGCTGATGAAAATGTTTTTGGAATGGTGCAAGCAAAAGAATGTGGATTATGTTTTGGTGAATGCGGCGGCGAAAAATCTGGAGGCGGTCAAATTTTACGAAAAATTCGGTTTTGAGAACAACCAGTCGATCCTGGAAAAAAAATTACAATGAGCAATAAAATTTCTTTGGAAAATGTTAAAAGCATTGTTGATGAGTTCATTGCCGCGAATGGGGATTTTCTGGCGGGGATCGAATTCGTCATTGGCGTGAGCCGGGGCGGGTTTGTTCCGGCGGCGCTGCTGGCGGTGGCGATCGACAAACCGCTGGCGGCTGCGTATATCGACGAGAGAGACGGGATTTTTTTCGACCGGGCGGATTGGATAAACGGGAAAAACATTCTGGTCGTTGACGACATCGTCCGTTCAGGGAAAACTTTATGGCTGTTGGAGCAAAATTTGGAAGCGAATAGCGCGCCCAAAAGCATTTCATTTTTTACTTTGTTTAAAGTTGAATCACTGGAAAATAAAAACTATAACATTCCCTTGTTTTCCCGGGAAACCAGCGATGACGTTATTTTTCCTTGGGATTATGATCGGAAATAAGCTATGGCTAAAATTAAAATTTTAATTGAAGGGTACACCACCGCTGATTCGGGAACTGAAGAGAAATCATGTGCGACAATAACTTTGATTCAAAGCAATAAATTGAATATTGTTGTTGATCCTGGGGTTTTAGAAAGCCAAAAAATGATAATTGATGCTTTATCAAATGAAGGATTGAATATTGGCGACATAAATTTCGTTTTTTTAACTCATTCACACATTGATCACTACCGTAATATCGGAATGTTTCCCGAAGCAAAAACATTGGAATTTTGGGGGATATGGAACAAAAATAAAGTGATTGATTGGGCGACGGATTTCAATGAAGAGATAAAAATTATCAAAACACCTGGCCATAGCTTGGACGGATTAACGTTTTTGGTTAAAGCTGAACAAGGGTTGGTTGCGGTTTGCGGTGATGTTTTTTGGAAAGAAAATTCGCCGGAAAATGATCCCTATGCGGTTAATATGGATCAATTAAAAGAAATCCGGGAAAAAGTTTTATCAATGGCGGATTGGATAATTCCTGGGCATGGGCCGATGTTTAACCCGCCAAAGTAATAATTATGTACGATTCCGAAATTCATCATCGGAGATCGATTCGGGTTAAGGGGTACGATTACGCGCAAGATGGGGCGTATTTTGTAACGGTTTGCGCGCATAACCGGCAAAATTTGTTCGGGGAGATTGCAAACGGGGAAATGGAATTGAATGAGGCGGGGAAAATGGTGCGTGATTGTTGGATTGATTTGAAAAACAGATTTTCCAACATTGAAATTGATGAATTTGTTGTAATGCCAAAGCATTTTCACGGAATTATTGTAATTTGTACCGTAGGGGCGGGTCTTGTGCCCGCCCGCATTTGTTCCGAATTATCAAATGGGGACAATCGATTAAGCGATGGTTTGAAAACGGATAATAAAAATTCGGGGAGGGCGGGCACAAGACCCGCCCCTACGAATAACAATGCGTTGTGTGATATAATTCGTGTATTCAAATCATTAACAACGAGTGAATATATTAAAAATGTGAAAGTGGGGAAATTCCCAGCATTTAAAAAATCAGTTTGGCAGAGGAACTATTGGGAACATATCGTCCGCGATGGTGATGATTTGAATCGCGTTCGCGAATACATCGTCAATAATCCGATAAATTGGGAGATTGACGAATTGTATTCTCGCATATCGTAGGGGCGAATAATCATTCGTCCGAGCGCGTTTTAATGGAAAAATTAATATTAAATGTTAGGATATAAAAAATAATTGAAAAATATATGACGACAAAAAAAGCAGAATCAAATAGTAAGCGCGAGGAATTTAAGATTTCCGGGGAGAAGGTGATCGAGAAGGTGAAGGAACTGATCAAGGAGGGGAATGTGCGGCGGATTATCATCATCAATGAAAAAGGCGAGACGCTGATGGAAATCCCGCTGACTTTCGCGGTGGTGGGCACGGCTTTGGCACCGGTCCTGGCCGCGGTGGGCGCATTGGCGGCCTTGATCGCCAATTGCACGATCATCGTGGAACGGAAGTAATAAAATAAGTTTGTGCAAGGTCGCACCTTGCAAGCTTGCAAGGTGCGACCTTGGAAATACTATGCCGATACATTTGAATTACCAGGGGACGGTTTGCGCCAAGTGCGGGGCGGAGTTTGTGGCTAATAAAAAGGAATGCCCGTGCCCGGCGTGCGGCAGCATTAATGTTGGCGATTTTTGCGATTTTGCCGCGGCCACGATCGCGACCATGAAAGACCACAAACAGCTTTACGGAAAATATTTTCCGGAGAGCTGGTTTTCCGGTTCGGTGGCGGATTCGGTGCAGGGAGTCGTGTTTGAAATTTTCGACAATTACGAGATCGAAAAGCCCGAAGATTTTGTTGCGTTTGTTTTAATCCAGCTGGAAATCGCGGAGTGGGAAGAGGGGCAGGAGCATCTGGCCGTGCAGATCGAAGAATTGGCGCTGGAAATTTTTAACATTTACCGCCAAGACCCGGATTTTAAGGGAAACAGCCTCAAGGAAAAACCGATAAATCCAAAACTGAAAAAAATAATCCCGCCGCCCGCCGCTCTTGACAAGATTTAAGCGGTGTGCTAAAAAATAGGAATAGTGGGAATCTGGAAAGCTTTCCGAAGCTCATTTGAGCTTTGCGGGTTTCAAAACCCGGGATTTCCAAAAGAAATTGTGGTGCAGGATGATTGAGGCCCCCCTATTTGCTACTCTCATCATCAATCATCCGCACCTCCCTGGGCCAGATACAGTTAAAAATAAAAGGGATCGCCCCCTTTTTCATATCTGGCCCATCCCTCCCATTTCGCTAATTCTCCTTGAAAGAGGAGTTGTTTTTGTATAATATCAAGAATAAGTTGAAATTGGGGTGGGTTAAATCCAAAATGCAAGTTTGACGAGGTCGCACCTCGGCGAGTACGCCGAGGAACGACCTCAAACGCGAATTTGAATCAAAACACGTGTTATGGCAAATTCGGAGAACATAATCAAAGGAAAGCTGGCGGAAAGCTTGGTGGAACAGCTGTTGAAAGCAACCGGGTGTCGGGTGTATCGTTTGGGTTCCGAGGCGATGCTGGAAAATATTGTGCAATTGGAAGATGAATTCAACAAAGACAGCAGTTTGGGAAAAAAGATCGCGTCGATTCCGGATTTCGTGGTGATGGGCAATCGCGAAAAGCCGGTATTTGTGGAAGTGAAATTCCGCACCGATCCCGAATCTTTGGAAGAGGAACTGCTTTTGGAGAAAGAGTCGCTGGAAAGATTTTGGGAATCAAAAATTGTGTTGGTAACAATTAAAGAAAAGCCGTTTTTCCGCGTGCTGACTCCGCCGTATTTTTCCAAAGAAAAGCGCGAGGGCTGGCCGATCCCGGTTCCCAATTGGAAACCGCTGGAAAAGGATATTGATTTGGGCTGCGATGCGGAAACCATAAAAAAGTTTGAAAATTTAGCAATTAAATATTATGGAAAATAACAATTCGGAATACAAACCGGAAATTATCGAGCCTAAATGGCAGAAATATTGGGAGGATAACAATTTTTATCAAGCGGCGGATCCGCAAGAGGCGGGCGCAAAAAAGAAAACTTATCTTTTGGTGGAATTTCCTTATCCTTCCGGAGAAGGTTTGCATGTGGGACACGTGCGGTCGTATTCGGCTATGGATGTGATCGCGCGAAAGCGGCGAATGGAGGGGGATAATGTTTTGTTTCCGATTGGTTGGGACGCTTTTGGGTTGCCCGCGGAAAATTACGCCATTAAGACCGGAATCCATCCATCGATCACCACGGCCAAAAATATTGCCAATTACACGCGCCAGCTGAAAAGCATGGGTTTGTCGTTTGACTGGTCGCGCCAGGTGGATACCACCCATCCGGATTATTACAAATGGACGCAATGGATATTTGTTCAACTGTTTAAAAAGGATATGGCGTACCAAGCTACGATTCCGGTAAACTGGTGCCCCAAATGCAAAACCGGCTTGGCTAACGAGGAAGTTGTTGCCGGGAATTGCGAGCGGTGCGGCGAGCCGGTAACCCGCAAGGAACTGAAACAATGGATGTTGCGGATTACCAAATATGCCGACCGGCTGATCGAAGATTTGGGCGGCGTGGATTTTTGGGAAAAGATTAAAATCCAGCAGAAGGAATGGATCGGCAAAAGCGAAGGCACGACTGCGGATTTTGCGATTGCGGATACTGGCGAAAAAGTTAGTATCTTTACCACGCGCATTGACACGATTTTTGGCGTGACCGCGCTGGTTTTGGCGCCGGAGCACAAATTGGTGAACCAGCTCAAGGAAAAAATAACGAATTGGGAGGCGGTGGAAAATTACATTAATGAAACCCGGAAAAAATCCGAATTTGAGCGCGCCAATTTGGAAAAAGAAAGAACCGGCATAAAACTGGAAGGGATTTTTGCGGTTAATCCGGCCAATAACGAAAAAGTGCAAATCTGGCTGGGCGATTATGTCATCGGTTCCTATGGCGGCGGCGCGGTGATGATGGTGCCGGCGCACGACCGCCGTGATTATGATTTTGCCAAAAAATATGATTTGCCGATTATTGAAGTTGTGAAAGGTGGCAATATTGTCAAAGAGGCGTTTGTTGAATATGGCGAACTGGTTAATTCCGGCGATTTCAACGGTTTAAAATCCCAAGAGGCGATTATAAAGATTCGGGAATGGCTTATTGAAAAAGGCGTTGGCCGAAAAATCACGCATTACAAGCTGCGGGACTGGATATTTTCGCGCCAGCATTACTGGGGCGAGCCGATTCCCATTGTTCATTGTTTCAAATGCGGGCCGCAGGCAGTGAGCGAGAGCGAACTGCCGGTGAAACTTCCTTTTGTTGAAAAATACCAGCCCACGGGAACGGGCAAATCGCCGCTGGCGGAAATTTCCGATTGGGTAAATACAACTTGTCCCAAATGCGGCTACGCGGCCAAAAGGGAAACCGACACCATGCCCAATTGGGCCGGGTCAAACTGGTATTATGTGCGCTATTGCGATCCGCGCAACAACGATGCCCTTGGGACAAAGGAGAAATTAAATTACTGGCTGCCCGTGGATTGGTATAACGGTGGAATGGAGCACACTACTTTGCATCTTTTGTATTCGCGGTTCATCTACAAGTTTTTGTTTGATATTGGCGCGGTGCCGACCAGCGAACCCTATAATAAACGCACTTCGCAAGGAATGGTGCTGGCGCAAAACAACCAGAAAATGTCCAAGAGCCGCGGCAACGTGGTGAATCCCGACGATATCGTCAAAGATTTCGGCGCGGATACTTTGCGGGTCTACGAATTATTCATGGGGCCGTTTGACCAAGCGATCGCGTGGAGCACCGATAGCGTGCGCGGCAGCCGCAAATTCTTGGGCCGGGTTTGGCATTTGGTGTTGGAATGCTTGGATAATGTTGAAAGCAGCGATGAGGTTTTGCGCAAAATCCACAAGCTGAACCAAAAAATTTCCAACGATATTGAACAGCTTAAATTCAATACCGCGGTTTCCGCGTATATGGAATTTTTGAATTTCGCCGAAAGCAATAAAGAAAAAGTGGGCAAAGACGCGCTGGAAAGGATGGTTTTGCTGCTGTCGGTGTTTGCGCCGCATATCGGCGAAGAATTGTGGCAGAAAATTGGCCACAACAACAGCGTCTTCAAGCACCCCTGGCCGCAACCCGACCAAAATCTACTTAAAAAAGATATAATTGAACTGATTGTCCAAATCAACGGCAAAATGCGCGATAAAATTTCGGTTCCGGCCGGAGTTGAAGAGGAAGATGTGGTTAAGCTTGCAAAATCATCGCCGTTAGTGCGACAATGGATAGACAATAAACCGGTAAAAAAAGCGGTTTACGTCAAAGGTAGATTAATAAATTTTGTCGTTTAAACTTAATTATAAATTTAACAGGTTTGCAGTTTTCGTTGAATTTTCAATGGGTCGTGTTTATCTATTGAAAATTGTTCCGCAGGGCGGGATC
>JBAYLX010000062.1:0-6335 GCA_041663885.1 Minisyncoccota bacterium
CCCACGGAAATGGATATTTTTTCGTTTATTGATGGTATGGGCGGCATTTCTAACGCTTTTACTTCGCAGGAGTATACCGGATATTATGCCAAGGTGCAAAAAGACAAATTTGCCGATATCTTTGATTTGATCGCTGATATTTTTTTAAATTCCATTCTTCCCGCTGAAGAAATTGAAAAGGAGCGCGGCACGATCGTTGAAGAGATAAATATGTATCACGATCATCCGATGCGCCATATTTGGACAGTTTGGGGTAGCGTTCTTTATGGCGATCAGCCGGCTGGTTGGGATATTGCGGGAAGTAAAAGCACGGTTAATTTAATTACTCGGGACCAAATGATGGCATATCGCCATTCCAATTACGCCGCGCAAAATACAATTGTTTGCTTGTCCGGAAATTTTGATGAAACGGAAGCGCAAAATTTGGCAAAAAAATATTTTAATGATTTTGCGGCAAAAGAACCGGTTAAAAAAACGGTGGTAATTGAAAAACAGGCGGTGCCCGAAGTTTTGATTTATAAAAAAGAAACCAATCAAACGCAGATTGCGTTGGGAGTGCGGGCATTCAATTTATTCAATCCGAACCGTTATGCTTTGGAGCTATTGGAAACTGTTTTGGGCGGAATGTTTTCTTCGCGTTTGATGGAGGAAGTACGTATTAAACGGGGGTTGGCTTACGACGTTCATACAGAGTTGGCGATGGATCCGGACACCGGATCATTTGCGGCAACGGCCAATTTAGACAGTACGCGTTTGGATGAGGGAATAAAAGTGATTTTGAGCGAATTCAAAAAAATTCGTGATCAAAAAATTACAGCCACGGAATTGCAAAAAGCAAAAGACAATTACATCGGTAAAAGCTCGATCGTTTTGGAATCTTCGCATAGCAAAGGAATTTTTTACGCCGAACAGGAATTGTTGGAAGACAAAGTATTGGAGCCTGAGGAGATATACGAAAAGATTAAAAATGTTACCATTCAAGATATACAAGAGGTTGCTAATGAGATTTTCAAACCGGAAAAATTGAATTTGGCGGTGATCGGTCCCTATAATGATAAGTCAAGGTTTCAAAAATTAATTGAAAATGCAATTTAATATGTTCAATGTTCAAAACAGTTCAAAAGCTTTCGATATTTCATGGGGCGCGCTTGTCAAAGTGGCTTTGGCGGTGATGGCGGTTTATTTCTTGTATCTGGTAAAAGATATTCTTTTCTGGGTAGTCTCGGGATTGATTATTTCAATTCTTTTCAATCCCGCGATTGGGTTTTTGCAAAAAATCAAAATATCGCGCGGGGGCGCAACGACATTGGTTTATTCATCGGCTCTGGCGGTGTTGTTTTTTTTGATTTATTGGGTCTCACCAATAGTGAAAAGCGAGGTTTATAACATTGCGCAAGACTTTCCGCAGTATTTTAATTCTGTGGCGCCGTTTTTTTCCGGATTGGGATTCGATGTTTTTCAAAACGCAGATGCTTTTTTCGGAGCGTTGCGCGGTTGGTTGATCAAAATATCGACTTCGGGGTTGTTTGGTTCGGTCACGGCGATATTCGGCGGGTTTTTCTTGACGGTCACTATTTTTTCCATGGCGATCTTTTTTTCGCTGGAAGAAGATGGCATAAAAAAAGCGATCAAACTGTTGTTGCCGCGAAAATATGAGTCGGCGGCGATTGGTTTTTGGGAACGTACCCAGATAAAAATTTCCGGGTGGTTTGCCGCGCGGATTCTGAGCATGATTTTCGTGGGAGTTGCTGTGGCGCTTTTGTGTATTGCACTGGGAATTCAATACCCGATATTTTTCGGCATTTTTGCGTTCATCACCGATCTTATTCCTTTTATCGGGCCGCTTGTTTTCGGGGTTGTGCTGTCGCTTTTCGCTTTGATTAATTCGTGGCAGACGGCGCTGGCGGTTGGTGTCGGGGTTTTGATTATCCATCAGATTGAAGGCAATATTATCACGCCGGTGCTTACAAAAAAGTTTATGGAATTTCCGGTGTCGCTGGTTTTGGTATCCTTGCTTGTCGGCGAGAGACTATGGGGTATTATGGGCGCGATTCTGGCAATTCCGCTGTTTGGTATTATCTATGATTTTACCCATGAATTTCTGGAAAAAAACAAAGATTGAAAATTATGTTAGGGATTTTATATATCATTGCGACTCCGATCGGCAATTTGCGGGATATCACGCTTCGGGCGATTGAGGTGTTAAAGGACGTGGATTCGATTTTGTGCGAGGACACGCGCGTGACCAAGGTTTTGCTGGATCATTTTGGAATCACCAAGCCGTTGTTGAGCTATCACCAACACTCGGATTTGGAAAAGACCGCCGAAATTTTGAAATTATTGGCCGAAGGCAAAACATTGGCCTTGGTTTCCGATGCGGGTACTCCGGGGATAAGCGATCCGGGCAACCAACTGGTGGAGACGGCGGTTAAAGAGTTTGGCGGTAGTATCAAAATCATTCCCGTTCCGGGCGCCAACGCCGCGATCGCGGCGTTGAGTGTTTCCGGATTTGCCACCGATAAATTCATTTTCACCGGTTTCCCGCCGGCCAAAAACAAGCGCAAAAAGTATTTCCAGGATTTGCTGGCAAACTCGTTTACCTCGGTATTTTATGAATCCAATTTCCGCATTTTGAAGACTTTGGCCGAAATTGACGAGCTGAATCTTGATAAGTCCCGCCAAATCGCTGTTTGCCGCGAACTGACCAAGACTTTTGAAACCATTTATCGCGGCACGATCGCCGAAGTCATCGAAAAAATAAAAAAAGACCCCTTGAAAGGCGAATTTGCCGCGGTTCTTGAAGGGAAGCGATAAATTTGTTAGGTTTGGCATAATGATTTTTGTTTGAAAATTGGTCATTGGAAATCACTTAAAAATTTCAAATTAAAAATTACAAATTATGAATTCCAAGTTTTATATTACCACCACTTTGCCTTACGTGAATGCCAAGCCGCATATCGGTTTTGCGTTGGAGATTATCCAGGCGGATGTCTTGGCGCGATGGCAAAGATTGCAAGGAAGGGAGGTGTTTTTCAATACCGGAACCGACGAACACGGGCTGAAGATTTTTCAAAAGGCGCAAGAATTGGGCAAAACTCCGCAAGAGTATTGCGACGAATCCGCGCAGCATTTCAAAGCATTAAAAGAAAAGCTTGATTTGTCGTTTGACAATTTCATCCGCACTACCGATAGCCATCATATTGCTGCGGCGCAGGATTTTTGGAAGCGGTGCGCGCAAAACGGCGATATTTACAAAAAGGTTTACAGGGCCAAATATTGCGTGGGCTGCGAGTTGGAAGTCACCGATTCCCAGCTGGTCAACGGCCGGTGTCCCATCCATCCAAATAAGGACGTGGAAATCATCGAAGAGGGAAATTATTTTTTCCGCTTTTCAAAATACGAGAAACCATTGCTGGATTTTTATAACGCCAATCCGGATTTTGTGATTCCCGACGTGAGATTCAACGAGATCAAGAATTTCGTCGCCGGCGGTCTGCAGGATTTTTCCATTTCGCGGGTCAAAGAAAAAATGCCCTGGGGGATCCCGGTTCCGGATGACGTTAACCAGGTGATGTATGTGTGGTTTGACGCGCTGGTGAATTACATTTCCTGCCTTGGCTGGCCCTTCGAAGCCTTGGCGAAGGAGGGTGGACTTTCTAAATTTGAAGAGTTTTGGGGAACGAAAGAAAGCCGCAACGCGGTCCAGGTGGCGGGCAAAGACAATTTGCGCCAACAATCCGCGATGTGGCAGGCGATGCTGATGTCCGCCGGATTGCCTTGTTCAAAACAGATATTCATCCACGGTTTCATCACCGCCAACGGCCAGAAGATGTCCAAATCTTTGGGCAATGTGATTGATCCGGTGGAACTGGTGGACAAATACGGCGCGGACGCGGTGCGTTATTTTATGCTGCGCGAATTGCCGCCCACCGAAGACGGCGATTTTTCTTATGAAAAATTCGAAGAGCGCTACAGCGCGGATTTGGCCAAAGGCATCGGCAACCTGGCGGCAAGGGTGACGGCGATCGCCGCAAAGATCGGCGCGGTGGTTTCCGGCAACGGTCAAGTCAGTTTGGAGGTCAAAAAAGAAATCGAGGACGCGGAGAATGTTTTGGCCGAATCTTTGGCGGAATACAAATTCAACGAAGCCCTTGCTGGGATATGGAAATTGGTGAATTTCGGCGACAAATACATTGAAAAAACCCAGCCCTGGAAAACCAAAGACACTGCGGCCGTGGGCGATTTGCTTTTTGCGCTTGCAAAAATCGCGCAGATGGCTGATCCGTTCATGCCCGCGACCGCAGCAAAAATCAAAAATTTGCTGGCCGGTAAAAATGCGGGAATGCTTTTCCCGCGGCTTGACGCGCAGAAATGATTTAATATACTGAAGATACATTTGCAGAATTTTCATGGAGCAAAAAAAAGAAATTACAATTAACGATTTAGCCGGTTTGGTCAAGTCCGGTTTTGAAACTTCCGGCAAGCGCACCGATGCCAAAATCGACAAATTGGCTGCCGAAGTTAAATCCGGTTTTGAAGCTTCGGACAAACGTACCGATGTCAAAATCGAAAATCTGGCTATCAAGATTGAGGCGTTAGAGAAGCGCGTTGACGCCAAATTTGATAAATTTGAGTCGGTAATGAGAGCTGGCTTTGAAGCTTCGGACAAACGCGTTGATGTCAAGATTGACAAATTGGCGGAAATGGTTGGCCGGGGGTTTAATGAAATGGGCGAACGGATGAATGTGATGGATAATAATATCTCCTTGCTTAAGCAGGGGTACGAAAGGATTGAAATGCGGCTGATGAATGTGGTCTACCGATCCGAATTGGATGCGGTGGTTGACCGGGTTCAGATTTTGGAGCGGCAAATGAAAGCCGTGCTTGAGAGATAATTGACAGAAATAATTGGAAAATTGACAGAAAATAATATTTTTTGTATATACTTAAATATATACAGAAGTATATACTTATGATGAAATCCCAGGTGGTGCGCAATTTTTGGTTTAGCTTTAGCCGCCAAACTCCAAGTCTGGGAATTTTTCGTTTGTAAGGTATAGATAGTTTATAAAATAGCGCGAAACGAAATTCTCCAGACCGGAGATTTTTTGTTTTGCGCGGGTATCGTTGTTGATCATTAAAAACTTAAGAGGTGAAATTGTGGGAAAAAAGAAAATTGCAATTTTGGGTCCAAAAGGAACAAACGGACACGAAGCGGCGCAAAATTATTTCCATCCGGACGATGAAGAATTGATTTTTTGCAAACGTAATGCCGATATTTTTAGTGCGTGTATTGAGCTTCGGTGCGTCGGTGTTGTTCCGATTGAAAATTCTACCGCTGGATTGGTTAGGGAAGTGGTTAATTTTTGGCGGAAGAATATTGAATCAGAATTGCCGATTAGGGTGATTGGGGAAATAAGAATTTCGATCCGGCATTCATTGCTGGCGCATCCTAATTGTTCCGGCTTGAAAATGGTAAACGCCGTAAAATCGCATCCGCAAGCTCTGGAGCAGTGTTCCGAAATAATCGCGGAACACGGGTGGCGAGCGCTGCCCGCATTAAGCACCGCAGCTGCGGCGCGGGAGGTTATGGAAACTGCGTCAGCTGAAGTTGCCGCGATAGCGTCGCCTTTCGCAGGCGAAGTTTATGGCCTAAAGGTATTGAAAAATAATGGCCATAATTGCGCGACGAATGAAACAAGATTTCATATTATTGGAACGGAACATAGCTTACCAAGCGGAAATGACAAAACTGCGGTCATCTTCGAACTGAAAGATATTCCGGGCGCTTTGGCGAAAATTACTACGCTTTTCTGGACATATGGCGTGAATTTGAGTTCGATAATATCAATACCGACCGGCAAGCTCGGAGTATATGCTTTTTATGCCGAATTTGATTGTCACCAAAAATCGGAAGTTGGTGCTGAAATTATCGCGCGTATGAATTGGCTTTGCGAACAAATGTTGGTTTTGGGGTCATACCTAAAAGCGTAAAAGGAGGGAAAGGAATTGGCAAATAACAGTGGAAATGATTTTTTCCTGGAATATTTGAGAAATAATTTTCCAGGATTGTATGGAATGATAACTAAGAAAGAAGCGGGGTATTGTATCTCCTGCAGGGAAATGCCGCTTAACGTTGATTCTCACCGGAGCAATTCGCTCCTTGAGCAATATTTGGATGAAATGCTCGGTAATGGCATGGCGCGTATATTTGGATACGATGAGATTATTCGTGCGGAAGGAATGCAGGAAATCGGCGGACTGTATGGTTTAAAAGTATTCCATACTGCCTTTGTCCAAGCGAAAAAGAGCCTTTGCGAAGAAATCGGCGGTTA
>JBAYLX010000063.1:0-6329 GCA_041663885.1 Minisyncoccota bacterium
CAAAGGTTTTCAAAAAAGATAAAACGATTTCTTTTGTCCGCGCCAACTCCGGATTTTTGCGGTAGAACAAAAATACCAGCAGCGTGAATTGCAGCGCGTTGGCAACACCGTAAGCCAGCGCCAGCCCCAAAACCGAGATATCGGCAATTCCCTGCAATCCGAAAACACGGCGCGCCGCGTCCGCCCAAATCCCCGATTTAAGCGCGTCCACGAACAATAAATTCATAAAAATATTGGCGATAACCGAAACCACGGTTGTCGATGTCGGCGTAACCGTATCCCGGAGGGAAAAAAATAACCGAAACATCACCGGCATCATCGCCGTAAAATAAATTCCCAGGCAGAATACTCCCAGGGTCGCGGCAGTCAGCAAAGCATCGGTTTGAGTAAATTGGCCATGGTAATACAAAAAATCGACCATCGGCCGGCGTAAAACAAAAAGCAGCAATGCCGCCGGAACCGCCAAATAGCCGATTTGCCGGTAGGTCTCGGAAAATTTTTGCGCCAAATTTTGAACCTGCCCTTGGGCAAAATATTTTGAAAAAGACGCGAAAGCCGCGGTCGCAAATGATACGCCAATGATCCCCGCGGGCAAAGAGCAAAGATTGCTAGCCAAATTAAAAACCGTAATCGAACCGGCGGCCAGCGTTGAACCGATGAACGTGGGCGCGATCAAATTGATCTGGTTGGCGGCAATCCCGGCCGTCCGCGGCAGCATCAATCCAAAAACCCGCCCCAGCGACGGCTCGCGCAAATTAAAAACCGGCTGCCAATGAAAACCGCAATGCCGCGCCGGAATAAGCTGGACGAATAAATAAAACAAAGCCCCGACGATCACGCCGATGGCAACACCAGTGATCCCCAGCTGCGGCGCGAGAAAAACAATTCCCAAAATAATCCCCATATTATAAAGCAGCGGCGCAATGCTATATGCCAGAAACTTTTTAAAATACTGCAAAACCCCTGAAAAAATCGATGCCGCGCCAAAAATTATCGGGCTCAAAAACATCATCCGGCTCAAAAAAACGGTTTTGGCCAGTTGGTCAGAGGAAAATCCCGGAGCAACCAGCGCCATCAATTGCGGCGTAAAAATAAAAAAAATCACGCTGAGCGCGACCAACAAACCGAAAAAAACGTTTAACGTGTTATTGGCAAATCTCCAGCCGTGATCATTGTCCTTTAAATAATAATCCGAAAAAAGCGGCAAAAATGCCACCGTGATCCCGCCGAAAACAAGAACATTATAAATAAAATCCGGGATCCGGAACGCGGCGTAATAAACATCCAGATCCGCACCCGCACCAAAACGGTTGGCCAATAGCCAATCCCGCAAAATTCCCAGAAAACCGCTGGCCGCGGAAGCCAGCGCCAGCACTACCGCCGCGGAAGCAATATTTTTGCTCTTCGAATCCAGCACATCAGCGTTTAGAAAATGGTTGGCCATACAATTCGGGAACAGACCCATAAAAACAAAACCGCACCTTGCAAGATTACAGGGTACGGCCTTGCAATACTTTTGTGGAAACACGGAAAACCCAAGCCGGCAGTAAGCCGAATTCTGTATTACCACGCCGGAGCTTTAGCGAAGGCGGGTATCGCCCTGCTATAACTTTGATTTGGCGTGGCTAAGGCCGCCTTCATTCCTCGCTTGCGCTCGGAATTACGACGTGCCGAAGCAACCATTTATCTAGCCCCTCGATTACTCTCGGGGTCAAGCGGTTTACTTTTCAAAAACTTTCTAAGCTTCAGACTCACTGATCAAAAAATTCCCCATGCATTACAACCTTTGCGGAAATTTTTGATCAGCGAGTCTGTTTAGAGAAGTTTCTGTTTAACCTTGCATCCAATAAGGATTTAGCCGTTTCACCCCTATATTTCTATAGGAATATCCTTCACCCGCTTGCGCGGTGTTCAGGATGCCTCGCCTTTCGGCTCGGCACGTCACTGTTCGCACCTCGAACCTTACGGTCGAAGGGTGTTACCCTTTATTTTTTTATCCTGCGTAGCTTTACGCGCAGCAGGAGGAAGTTCGGACTTTCCTCCCCTCGTCAGCCTTGCGGCCTTCTCGGAGCGGTTGCTTACCGGCTTGGGTTTTCCGTCTTCGCTTACATAATACCAATTGGCAGCCAATTCTGTCAATACTGGACAAAAACCTGATTTAAACAGCCACCTCTCTTATTGTTTGATATTTCCGATCAGGCATTCCCTGAATTTTTCCAGATTTTCGTTTTTCACGCGGAAACCACTGGCTTTGGGATGGCCGCCGAAAGTTATCAGTAGGTCTTTGCAGTTTTTCATCAGCGCCACGCTGTCGATGGCATCGATGCTGCGCACCGTGCCGTGGCTGTGATCTTGCAATTTTTTGTAGATAAAAACCGGTTTTTTGTATTTGACGTTCAAAATCGACGCCACCGTTCCCAACAGGTTGAGATCCCATTCGGGGCTGCCCTCAAAAATTATCGGATCTGCGCTGCCAACAATATTTTTTTCAATCATTTCCACCACCCCGTCGATCTTGGCGCGGCGCAATTTATTGATCTCCAGGAATTTTTTTATCATCGTTTCCGCGTCCTTGAGCGAATCGGTGGTCAGCAATTCGAAAGCCGCGGGCACGCCATCTTTCATATCGCGAACGTTCAAAACCGCGATGATCCGAGCCAAGCGGTTGTTGAAATTCCGCGAATCGTTCTCGAAAAAAGCATCCGTATCGAAAAACGCCCGCAATCCCGGCCGGAACGTTTGCTTGATCGCGGACAATCCTTCTTCGACGATGTCGATATTATCGTCTTCGCGGGGCATCATATCGGCAATCGTCGCCAATGCCGCCAGCTCGGCAAAGCTCTGGCGCAAACTTCCGTAAAAATCCGCGGCAAAAATCTCTTCGGCCAGCCGGAAAACCAATCCGGCCGCGCAAAATAATTTAAAGGGATACCCGTCGCCCGGCTGCTTGGGATCGACGATGATATCGGCCTTTGGAACACCATCCAGTATTTCATGGTGGTCGATAATCAAAGTCGAAAACCCGGCGGCCCGGGCGATTTTCACTTCTTCGAAGTTACCGATGCCAAGGTCAACCGCGACTAAAAGCGCCGGCGAAAGCGGCGCGAGTTTTTCCAGCGCGGTCTTAGTAATGCCATAGCCTTCTTTTTCCCGATCGGGAAAATAATACGCCGCCACTTTGCCGCCGGCATTTTTAACGATCTCGCCCGCCATGATCGAGGCTGAAACACCATCAAGGTCAGCGTCGCCGTAAATTATGACTCTTTCGTTGCCGTTCACTGCCTGTTTGATCCTTTGCGCCGCCTTGTCCAGATTTTTTATTCTTTGATTTTCTATCATTTGATTATAGCGAACAAATTCATTAGTAATTCCGTTTCGGGGGAAGCGGGACGTTGCTATCCGGAACAGGAGCGTCCCCCGCGCTAGGAGAGCTATCCAAAGCCTCGATCCCGGGAAGCTTGTCTCCCGCTAAAAATTCAAGCATTGCGCCGCCGCCCGTTGACAGGAAATCAAAACAATTTTGCATTTTATATTTATGTATCGCCTCCAGCGTTTCTCCGCCACCGGCCACCCGGTAAGCGTTATGGGCGCGCGAGATCGATTCCAAAATCGCTTTCGTCCCTTTGGAAAATTCCGGCTTCTCGAACAAACCCACCGGCCCGTTGAAAAAAACCGTTTTGGCCTCCCTGATGATCTCGGAAAAAAATTTAATCGTTTCCGGGCCGATATCGTAAATATCTTCTTCGGTGCGCATATTTCCGATCGCCGCAGTACGCAAATAGCCTTCCGAATGGCCCTTTAAAACCAACATGCCGTCAATGGGAAGATGGATTTTGGAGCTGGTCAGATCAATGGCGTCAAAAAACGGTTCCTCCGGATCCGAATGCCGCCCCATCAATTGGTTTTTTTGTTCCAGAATTTTCTCGCCGATTTTTGATCCGACAAGGATATGATCGGCAACCGGAGCGATATTGGCAATCATTTTGCTCTTAGTTCCAACCTTGGCACCGCCGATGATTACAACAAATGGATGGCTCGGGTCTTTAATAATCTTCGACAAATTGACCACTTCATCCTCAAACAACAATCCGGCGTAAGAAGGCAGATATTTGGGTACCGAAACAATCGACGCATGCCGCCGGTGCGAAGCCGAAAACGCCTCGTTGACGTAACAATCGCCCATCCGCGCGATCTGCTTGGCAAACTCGATATCATTGGTTTTTTCCTCGGCATGGAATCTCAAATTTTCAAGCAAAATGATTTGTCCGGGTTTTGCCGTTTTGATACGGGTATTGATATTTTTACCCGAGCAGCCGCTCAAAAATGTTATCTGGCGCAAAAGCAATTTTTCCAATCGTTTGGCCACAACCTTCAAACTCGCCGGCTGGCCGTTTTTTTCCATATGGCTCATTAAAACCAAAACCGCGCCTTTCTTGGCCAGGAATTTTATTGTCGGCAGCGCTTTAACAATACGAAAATCATCGGAAATATTGCCCGCGGCGTCAAGAGCAACATTAAAATCACAACGCACCAAAACTATTTTATTTTTAAAATCGCCATCTTTTAAAAACTTCATAAAATTTTAATTGGGCATTCCATTATTGTTATTCCGAGCGGCGCCGCCGAGCGCTTCGCCCAACGCCTTTTTTAGCTCGTCCATTTGCACTTCTTTTTTCGGCCGCGGGCTCTGGCTGTCGTTTTTTTGCCCGGCAAAACGGACCGGCTGGGCATGCGCCAAATCGGCCAACGATGTGCGGCGGACAGCGGGCGGCGCATCTCCCCGCCCCGCTTCCGCGCTCAAAACCGGCGCCATCGGGCGCGACTGAGATGAAACGTTTTCATCGTTTTTTGAAACCGCCGGATCATTGCCGGATTTTCCGCTGCCTTGCCCCTGAATTTTTTTCAAACAAGTCTTGCAATATACTTTGCGGCCCGGCTCGGGTTCAAAAATAACCTTAGTTTGCTTGCCACACATTGAACAAACAATCTCAAACATTTTCGGCTGGCCCTGCCCGCCGCCCTGGCCGCCCATACCGCGGTTCTTGTTCTGCGGCGGCGGATTTTTCGCGGCGGCTTCCGTCATTTCGCCCGCCCACTTGGTGATTTTTTCTTCAATAACATCGCGCGTCACGCTGTAGCGCTCGCGCGATACGCGGATGATTTTCTCTCTTTGCGAATCTTCAAGTTTTTCAATCGGAGGCAGCGTGTGCGCCGAAAATGGCGCGCTGGTAATTCCATCGATCATCAGCTTGAGATAAACATGGTATTTCCCCAAATTGACGAAATCTTCGATCAAAATACTGGGGGCGAATTCCGGCTCCAGAAATTCCGCGTCTTCGGCCCCAACGCGGAAAACAATGATCGTGCCCACATTGCCAAAAACCGCGTCTTTAACTTTGGAGCTTTTGCCACCCGCACCCATTTCTTCCAGCTGCCCCAGGTACTGATTGGCCAGAATCAGGCACAAACGGTATTTGCGCGCTTCCGACAGGATATTGGCGAAAGAATCGGTGGCGAAATTCTGGAATTCATCAACATAGCAATAAAAATCGGCGCGCTCGGTTTCTGCGACATTCTGGCGCGACATTGCCGCCAGTTGGAGCTTGGTGATCAACATCGCACCGAACAAACGGGAACTGTCTTCTCCCACCATACCTTTGGAAATATTAACAATTAAAATCTTTTTTTCATCCATCACCTGCCGGATATCAATGCTGGATTTTACCTGGCCAAGGATATTGCGCATGAGAGGATTGGCGATAAATTGCCCGATCTTGTTTTGAATCGCGGCCGTAGCTTCCGCCGCGTATTTTTGATCGTAACCCGCGTATTCATTAACCCAAAATGATTTAATAACCGGATCGGAAACATTGGCCACCACTTTGTTGCGAAACTCGGCATCGGAAAACATCCTATTGATCGCCAGCAAAGTCGAATTCGGAAATTCCAATAATGCCAAAATGGTATTGCTTAAAATATATTCCATCCTGGCCGACCAGACATCGGGCCAGATTTTCTTGAAAACCGCCATCAACCCGGAGGCAATAAGGTTGCGCTGCTCGGGATTGGTGATTTCCATCACGTTGAACGCCATCGGATAATTGACATCGCTCGGATTGAAATAAATCACATCGTTCACCCGGCTTGAAGGCACGTAATCCAAGAGCTTCTCCGCGGCTTCGCCATGAGGGTCGATAAACGCAATCCCCTGTCCCATCTGAATATCCTGGATAGCCATATTCTCCAGCAAATTCGACTTGCCCATTCCGGTTTTCCCCACCAAATACATATGCCTCCGGCGGTCATCGATTTTAATGCCGAATTTAGTG
>JBAYLX010000064.1:0-6310 GCA_041663885.1 Minisyncoccota bacterium
AACGGCGAGAAAATCAACCAAAACAATACTTTGTCGCAGATTATTGCAAAATACAATCCGGGTGATAAAGTAACCTTGAGGGTTCAACGGGACGGGAGCCAGATAAATTTGGAGGTTACGCTGGGAGACAGAAGCGAGAACCAATAAATAAAAATGACCAATTTCCAATGACCAATTTCCAATAAATTTCAAAATGTCAAAATTTAAAAATGATCCCTGTTTAAACATTTAGGAATTATGACATTCATTTTGAAATTGGAAATTGGAAATTTTGACATTATATAAATATGAATTCAGCTGCTAATTTCACCCATAAGGCCCAGGAGGCGATCTTATACGCGCAGGATTTGGCGCGGGAAAAAGGCCAGCAGCAAATCGATGCTTTGCACTTGCTGGTGTCTTTGCTGGCGCAGGACAAGAGTTTGATTTTGAATATTCTGGAGCGCTTGGGCGTGGACGCGGAGAATATGAAGCGCCGCGCGGTTTCGGGTTTGGTTAAACTGCCGGTGATTGCCAGCCCCCAAGCGTTCGGCCAATTCTATCTGACGCAGGATATGGCCAAAGTTTTGGATAAAGCGCGGGAAGAAGCCAATAAAATGGGGGACGAATTCATTTCGGTGGAGCATTTGTTTTTGGCGCTTTTGGACACGCAGACCAAAGCCAAGGAAATTTTGGACAAGGCGGAGTTTATCCACGCTGAAGGCGCGTTTGCCACGCCCGAAATCGGCAAGCTGGATTATGAAACCGTGCTCAAAGAGCTGGTGAAGATTCGCGGTGGCCAGCGCATCACTGATCCGGAGCCGGAGTCGAAGTACCAGGTGATCGAAAAATATACGCGCAATCTGACGGTAATGGCCCGTGCCGGGAAAATGGATCCGGTGATCGGCCGCGCCAACGAAATCCGGCGGCTGATGCAGGTGTTAAGCCGCCGCACCAAGAACAATCCCGTGCTGATCGGCGAGGCCGGCGTGGGCAAGACCGCGATTGTGGAAGGGCTGGTTCAGCGCATCGCTTCCGGAGCGGCTCCGGAAAGTTTGCGCGACAAGGAGATCATTTCGCTTGATTTGGGCGCGCTGATCGCGGGAACCAAATACCGCGGGGAGTTCGAAGACCGCATCAAGGCGCTATTGCGCGAAATGGACCGCGCCGCCGGCCGTTATATTTTTTTCATTGACGAATTGCACACTTTGGTGGGCGCGGGCGCGGCGGACGGGACGATCGACGCGTCGAATCTGTTGAAACCGGCTTTGGCGCGCGGGGAATTGAAAGCCATTGGCGCGACGACTTTGAAAGAATACCAAAAATATATTGAAAAAGACCCGGCGCTCGAACGCCGGTTCCAGCCGGTTTTCGTGGCCGAACCATCGGTGGAAGATGCCAAAACGATTTTGCTCGGCTTGAAAGAAAAATACGAGCTTCATCACGGCGTGAAGATCGGCGAAAAAGCTCTGGAGGCTTGTGTTGAGTTGGCGGCGCGTTACATTCCGGATCGTTTTTTGCCGGACAAGGCGGTTGATCTGATGGACGAGGCGATGAGCTCTTTGCGTTTGGATATTGAGTCCGAGCCGGTTGAGTTTGAGAAATTGCGCAAGGATATTCAGCGCTTGGAAGTCGAGCGCGAAGCGATCAAAAACGACAAGGATGATGCCAGCGCGAAGCGGATGAAAGCGATTTCCGGCGAATTGGCGAATTTGAAAGAAAAAGCCGATTCCGTCGAGGCCAAATGGCGCTCGGAAAAAGAAACTATCGGCAAGATCAAGGGGTTGAAAAAACAGCTCGATGAATTCCGGTTTGAAATCGAAAAAGAAGAATCCCATGCCAATCTCCAGCGGGTGGCCGAATTGAAATACGGCAAAATTCCCCAAATGATGAAAGAATTAAAATCCGCCGAAAGGAAACTATCACGGTTCCAGAAAGACCGCCCGATACTTAAAGAGGTTGTCACCGAACAGGACGTTGCCAACGTGGTTTCGCGCTGGACCGGGATTCCGGTGATGCGCTTAATGGAAGAAGAGGCGCGCAAATTGCAGCATCTGGAAGATATTTTGCGGCGCCGGGTGGTGGGGCAGGAACCGGCAATCGTGGCAATTTCCAATGCCATCCGCCGCGCGCGCGCCGGAATTTCCGAAGAAAACCGGCCGCTGGGTTCGTTTATGTTTCTCGGCCCGACGGGCGTGGGTAAGACTGAAACCGCCAAGGCGCTGGCGGAATTCCTGTTCAACGATGAAAACGCGCTGGTTCGTTTGGATATGTCTGAATATATGGAAAAGCACACGGTTTCCCGGATACTTGGTTCTCCTCCCGGCTATGTCGGTTACGAGGAAGGCGGCCAGCTGACGGAAAAGATCCGCCGCCGGCCCTACTCGGTGGTATTGCTGGATGAAATTGAAAAAGCGCATCCGGAAGTGTTCAATATTCTTTTGCAAATCCTTGAAGACGGCCGGTTGACGGACGCCAAAGGCAGGACGGCATCGTTCAAGAACGCGATTTTGATTATGACTTCGAATATTGGTTCGGATATCATTGCCAAAGAAGCGGCGCTGGGTTTTTCGGTGCAATCCCCCGAGGATGCCAGCAAAGAAAAAACGCACGATAAAGTGATGTCAGTGCTGAAGGAATCTTTCCGGCCGGAATTTTTGAATCGCGTTGATGAAATTGTGATTTTCAATTATCTGGGAAAGGAACAGATAAAAAAGATCGTTGATTTGGAATTGCAGAAAGTCGATAAGCGTTTGCACGCGAAAAATATCCGGATTACCGTCACCGAAGGGGCAAAAGAGATTTTGGCTCAGCGCGGATTTGATTCGAATTTGGGCGCCCGGCCGTTGCGCCGCGTGATCCAGAAGCTGGTGCTCGACGCTTTGGCGTTAAAGATCGTTTCCCGGGAGATCGGCGATGGCGATAATGTTTTGGTGGACGCGGAAAACGGCGAGATCGCGATCAAAACGCCGGTCAAGAACATAAAATTGCGCAAAGCGGCTAAGGTGGAAGTTTAACTATGATTATTAAACAATTGGCAAAGTTATTCGGGCTCGTTTTTTTGGGATTGCTGGGCGGGGTTTTGGGCGGTTTGGCGGCATTTTCGTATCTTGCCGGTTTGTTGCCGTTTAATGCCGATGAAGTGAAAAACCTGGCGCCGGTGCGGATCACGGAAAGGCAGGAAGTGACCATTCAGGAGAATAAAGCCCTCAAAGACGCGGTGGCCAAGGTGGTCGGCGCGGTTATCGGGATTAAAGTTACCACTGTCAAAGGCGCGGTAACTTATGGTTCGGGGATGATCATCAGTTCCGACGGGATGGCGGTTTTGCCTTTCAGCTTGTTCGGGTCGGGCACATCCGCGCAAGTTATCGCGGGCGGCAAGACAGTTAAATTTGAGGTTGTCAAGCGGGATAAAAAACAAAATCTGGTAATTTTAAAGTTGGAAAATTCGAATTGGCCCACGGCCGGTTTTTATCAGCTGGATAATTTGAAACTTGGCGAAAGGGTGTTTGTGGCGGGAATGCTTTCTGCCGGTGGTAATTTTGTGAACGAGGGGGTAGTGCGTGATTTCGATGCGGAGGCGATTAATACAACTATCAACGAAAAATCCGAAGCGCTTGGCGCGCCGGTTTTTGATATTGAAGGCAATATTCTGGGCATTGCCGAAGTGGCCAAGACCGGCCAGGTGAGCGTGATTTCGATTTCCCGAATCAAGGAATTCAGCGGATTGTGATGTAACACCCAGAGATTTTGTTTTTGCGGAACACGGATATTTTTCTGGTGAAAAATTCCTCGTGTTCGCGCCGGTCGCGCTCGCAGGGTTCCGCAAAAACAAAATCTCTGGGTATGTTTTGCTAGGTTTAACGCAAAAGGCCTCTACTGCGGCCTTTTGCGTTGGTAATTGCAGTTGGTATAATACAATAATGATTTTGGTGGAACGGAAATATGTTGTTGCGATTATTGTGTTAGCGATCAGTTTGGTGGCCGGGTTTTTTGTTTTGGCGCGGCAGCGCGGGGGTATGATGACGGCCGCGGCGGATTTGGGCAAGATTTTTAGCGACAACCGGCAATGGGTGGAAATAAAACCGCGGGTTGTGGATTTAGCCAATGAAACAACCGGGAAAGAAACGCAAAACACGGCTGCGGGAACCAAAACAAAAAATGTCCCCGCGAAAGAGATAAAACCGGTGATCAAATGGTGTGCTTTTAAAACTGCGGGTGCGGCGAAAAAAGAAGTGGTGATAAACGAGGTCGCCTGGATGGGAACGCCCCAAAACTATAGCGATGAGTGGATTGAGTTGAAAAATATTTCTGGCCAAAACATTGATCTTTTGGGTTGGCAGCTGCAGAACAAAAGCCAGAAAATAAAAGTTTATTTTGAGGGTAACGATGTTTTGGTTCCGGGCGGATTTTATCTGTTGGAACGGACTGATGATGATGCGTTGTCGGAAGTCAAAGCGAACCGGATTTATTCCGGAAATTTGGGGAACGTCAAAGAAGCGCTGTATCTTTTTGACGCGGATTGCCAGCTGCAAGATTCGGCGGTGGCCGTGGCAAAATGGCCGGCCGGGGATAATGTTACCAAGCAAACGATGGAACGCTTGCCCAGTTTGTTGTGGCGGACAAGCACTGCGGCAGGAGGAACCCCGAAAGCGGAGAATAGATGATGAACGATAAACTATGAACGATGGACTATGAACTATGAACGATGAAAAGCGGATTTAAGAACCAGTCTCTGTGTTTTGAGAGGCTGGTTCTTAAATCCGCGGCTAATGATCGCTGGCGTTGATTTTGCCGGAAAAAACTGGATAGTTGCTACTTTCTTTTTTTGGCGAAAAAGTGTAAATAATAATAATGTGCGACTAATTCGAGATTAGCTATTTTTTATGAATGGGGAGGGGATATACTATGAATAAAAAATTTACCGAACTTGCCAAGGATGTTTACCGGTTGACTGTTCTGTTTCCCACGCGGGAGCCGCTGCGCTATAAATTAAGGGAAGTTTGCGATGATATCGTTGCCGAAATTATTATGGAAAGGAATGATTATTTCGGTAATATAAGACGGAATCTGGAATTGGTTTACAGCTATCTTGATATCGCTTTGGAGCAAAATTGGGTTTCTCCGGCGCAGATCGGCCAGGTGAGGGATAATTACGGGTTGGCGGCCCGGGAATTGACCGAAATGAAAATGGCGCGGGAAATTGCCGCGGGAGCCGCGATAAAAAATGAAATGAATACGCGGGAAAATGAAAAAGAATCTGTTTGCGCGCCGGATTTTGATTTGGCGTCCCAAGAGGTGGAAGTTGAGAGTGCGTTCGCACCCAAAAAAGATTTAATGGAAGTGGTGCCGCCCGCCAAGCCGATGATTGTGGAATTGCCTGCGGAAGGATCAAAAACCGGCCAACCCAAAAAGGATGCTGTCGCGGAAAAAATCCTGCCAGTGGTTCCTATGCCTTCGGAAGCGCCGGATGCGGATAATGGTCCAGAAGAGGACGAAAACGAAGACGAAGGCGGCGAAGATGAAGAGAAAAGCGGCTTGTCGGCGGGCCAGGTGGCGCGCCAGAACCGGATCGCGGAATTTTTGAAGGCCAACGGCAATGCCCAGGTGTGGGAAATCCAAAAGGTGTTTCCCAGTGTCAGCAAAAGGACGATTCGCCGCGATTTTCGTTCCATGCTCAAACAGGGCTTGATCGAAAGGACGGGGGAGCGCAATACCACTGCCTATAAATTAAAAATCATATTATCATAGATTGTCAAGGCCATTTTAAGTTGATTTTTATTGTAATTTGTGCTATAATGGATAGGTCACAATAAATTGCCGCTTACGATAATAAGCGGTGTATCGTGCTGTCCAATACGATGGATAAATCCCAGGAAAAATTCAGCAAAATCTACGACGATTACGTTGGAAAAATCTATCGTTTTGTGTTCTTGCGCGTGAGTTCAAAAGAGCTGGCGCAGGACCTGACTTCGGAAACTTTTGCCAAGTGCTGGGAAAGTTATCGGAAAAATCCGGATGAAATCGAAAATCCGCGGGCTTTTTTGTACAAAATCGCCAAAAATCTGGTGGTTGACCACTACCGCGAAAAATCAAAGGCACCAATGGCGAATACCGATATCGCCGATATCCAACTTGTTGATTCCAAGGTTAATTTTGAGGAAAAGGCGATGCTGGCATCGGACATGGAAATGGTACGAAAAGCAATCGGAGGTTTAAATGAGGATTACCAGAATGCGATAATTTGGCGTTATCTTGAAGATATGCCGATCAAGGAAGTGTCCCATCTCCTAGATCGCTCCGAAGAAGCGACGCGCGTCCTATTGCACCG
>JBAYLX010000065.1:0-6266 GCA_041663885.1 Minisyncoccota bacterium
AAATAAATTATATTGTTGGAATTACAATGAATAGTTTGGATTTGGAAAAAATTAAAAGTGGGGCGATTGCGGAGATGAAAATAATTCATAGCCAAGATGAGCTGGGTTTGGTTTGGAAAAAATATTTGGATAAGGATGGGTTGCTGGGGGAGTTTTTTAAGTCGCTGGGGGCACTGTCGAAAGAGGCGCGGGCGGAGATGGGCGTGAAGGCTAATGAGGTTAAAAAGGCGATTGCTGCGGTTTATGAAAGCAAGGCGGCGGAATTAAAAAAATCCGGTGTTGCCGCGGAAGCGGGGAAGAATTGGATCGATGTTACTTTGCCGGGAATCAGGCCGGGGGTGGGACATTTGCATCCGTTCACTTTGGTGGAGCGGCAGGTGACCGAGATTTTCCATGGGATGGGGTTTGAGATCATTGAAAGCCAGGAGGTTGAAAATGAATGGTATAATTTTGACGCGCTGAACATTCCCAAAGAGCATCCGGCGCGGGATGTGTTTGACACTTTGTTTTTGAATGACGGGTCGCCATTGCGGCCGCATACCAGCCCCGGCCAGGTGCGCTATATGGAAAATCACCAGCCGCCGCTGCGGGTGGTGGCGCCCGGACGCGTGTTCCGGCGCGACGCGGTGGACGCGTCCCATATGCCCAATTTTTACCAGATCGAAGGATTGCTGGTCGATAAAGACATCTCGGTGGCCAATTTTAAGGCCGTGATTGACGAGTTTTTTAAGCAGTTTTTTTGCGATTCGGAGACAGAACGCGATAATGGAACCGGTAAAAAAGGCAATTCGATCGCGGCCGGGGGCAATATCCGTTTGCGGCCGTCGTTTTTCCCGTTTACCGAGCCGTCGTTTGAGGTTGATTTGCGGTGCGTCCATTGCGCGGGCAAGGGCTGTTCGGCGTGCAAAGGTACGGGCTGGATGGAAGTGATGGGCGCGGGCATGGTGCATCCCAATGTGCTGAAAAACGCAGGCGTCAACCCGCAATTCTGGCAGGGATTCGCGTTTGGCATCGGCATGGATCGCCTGGCGATGATCAAATACAAAGTCAACGATATCAGATTGTTCTACGACGGAGACCAGAGATTTTTAGATCAATTTTAAAAAAATTGAAAATGTAAAAATCAAAAATCAAAATGACAGTTTAAAATGTAAAATGCCGAGGTATTTTTAAACTTTGATTTTTACATTGTCATTTTAAACTTTGATTTTTACATTTTACATTATTATGTTGTTTAGCTACGAATGGTTGCAATCATTTTTTGAGAAGAAACTGCCCGAACCGAAAGTTCTGGAGGATTTGATAATCCGCCACAGTTTTGAGGTTGAATCGGTGAAAAAATCGGGCAAGGATTTCATTTTTGACATTGCTATCCTGTCGAACCGGCCGGATTGTTTTTCGCACATCGGCATTGCGCGGGAGATCGGCGCGGTTTTGGGCATAAAACCGGTTTTTCCGAAAGCTAAAAAGGCTAAAGCTAAGGGCGCGGTCATGGCCAAGTCTTTGCTCGATGTGAAATTGGAAGACAGCGTGGCATGCCGCCGTTATACGGCAATGATGGTTTCCGGGATCAAAGTCGGGCCTTCGCCCAAATGGGTCCAGGAACGATTGGAGGCGTGCGGGATGCGCGCGATCAATAACGTGGTTGACGCGACCAATTACGTGATGCTGGAAACCGGCCAGCCTTTACACGCGTTTGATTTTGACAAATTGCAAAATGTTTCATCCAAATCAAAGTTAAAAAAAATCATTGTGCGGCGGGCCAGCGAAGGGGAAAATATTGAAGTATTGGGCGACAAGAAATTCAAGCTAACCGCGGACGCGCTGTTGATTGCCGATGAAGGCGGGTCATTGGCGCTGGCCGGAATCAAAGGCGGGAAAAGGGCGGAAATTTCTGAAAAAACAACTACGATTGTGATTGAATCCGCGAATTTTGATCCGCGCGTTATCCGCCGGACATCGCGCGGGATCGGCTTGCAAACCGACGCGTCTCTTCGCTATGAGCATTGTTTGGATCCCAATGAAACCGAAAACGCGGCTTTGCGGGTGGCGGAAATAGTCGGGAAAAGCGGCGGCGGGCAGGTTTTTGCTGGTATGATCGACCGTTATCCCTCGCCGGTAAAGCCAAAGCGGTTTATTTTGGACATGGAAAACGTTGAGAGTTTGCTGGGGGTGCAAATACAATCGGCGCGGATAAAAAAAATCTTGGAAGCGTTGGGATTTTCGGTTCGCAAAGGAAAAGGATTGTCAATGGAAATTGTTTCGCCGACGCGGCGGGTTGATGTGACCATGCCGGTTGATTTGGTGGAGGAAATCGGGCGGATCGGCGGTTACGAAAATGTCATGGCGCAATTGCCCGTGGTCAGTATTTTGCCGCCGGGGAAAAATTACGCGTGGCAATGGAAAAATAGAGCCAAGGACGCGCTTGCCGCGGCCGGATATTCGGAAGTCCGCAATTATACTTTTGTTTGCGAGAACGACAACCGCGTTTTCGGGTTTGCTGGAAGCAATATCCTGGAAGTCAGGAATCCGGTCAATCTTGATTTGCGTTTTATGCGGCCGAGTCTTTTGATAAATCTTCTCAAGAATGTCAAAAAAAACGCATCACAAGCCCAATTGCGCCAATTTGAAATCGGCAAGATTTTTGGAGCGAATTTGCGGATGGAACCGACAATGCTCGCGGGCTTTGACGCGCACGGAACTTTTTTTGAAATGAAGGGCGCGCTGGAATTCGCGTGCCGGAATATGGGCATTGGTGATTTCAAGGCGATTCCGTTGGGAGCGGGAGTTGATTCGCTGTTTGATGCCGATCAGAGCGCGCGGTTTTTTGCGAATGGCAAAGAAATTGGCATTGGCGGCAAAATAAGTTCTGAAATCACCGAGAAATTGGGAATTGAACCGGTATTTGCTTTCGAGTTAAGCATGGACGTTCTTGTGGTGATCGCGACCGAGAAGATCAAATACGAGCCGCTATCGATATATCCCCAAGCCATCCGTGATCTTTCGGTTGATGTTCCGGTTAGAATCGCGGCGGCAAGCGTGGCGGAAGCGGCAACGAGGGCGGATAATTTGAAGTTGATTAAAGATGTTGAGATTCCCGAGTCACCGTATATTTCCGGCGGTAAGAAAAACATTCTGTTTAAGTTTCATTTGCATTCCGATAAAAAAACCTTGGATTCCAATGAAATTTCGGTTTGGCAGGAAAAGACCATTGCGGCAATCGAAAAAAATCCGGAATGGCATGTTAAAAAATAATTAAAAATGTAAAGATCAAAGATCAAAATGACAGTTCAAAATTTTAAAATTTTAAATTGTCATTTTTAATTTTGATTTTTTAATTTTGATATATTTATATGGCAAACGAAGACGAAAACAAAAAAAGGCAGGAATCATACAGCGCGAAAGATATTTCCGTGCTTGAGGGTTTGGATCCGGTGCGCAAGCGCCCGGGAATGTATATCGGTTCCACCGGGTTAGATGGTTTGCATCATTTGATTTGGGAAGTGGTTGACAATTCGCTGGATGAAGCGATGGCGGGTTATTGCAAAAATATCGATGTGTATCTTTTGCCCGAAAACCACGTTAGGATCGTTGACGATGGTCGCGGTATCCCGGTTGATATCCATCCGCAAACCAAAAAATCCGCATTGGAGACGGTGCTGACCACGCTGCATGCCGGAGCGAAATTCGGTTCCAAGGCCTATCAAGTATCTGGCGGTTTGCACGGCGTGGGCGTATCCGTGGTTTGCGCGCTTTCGACGTGGTCGAAAGCCGAGGTCTGCCGCGATGGAGGTCTTTACGCTCAGGAATATGACCGTGGCAAGCCGCGCGCGGCTGTTAAAAAGATCGGTAAATGCGAAGGACATGGGACAACAATCAGTTTTGATCCGGATCCGCAGATTTTCAAAGAAATCGAATTTGAACCCAAACGGATCATCACTCATTTGCGCCAGCAGGCCTATTTGACCAAAGGCATCCGGATAAACATTATCAATGAGTCAGCCAGCCCTAAAACATCATATTCGTTTTATTTCGAGGGCGGACTTTATTCATATGTCAAATATTTGACCCGCGGGAAAAACGCGATCCATCCGAATGTGTTTTATGCCATGGGAACCCGCAATGATGTCCAAGTGGAGGCAGCGTTCATCTATACCGATGAGTTTGAAGGGATGGAGCAGAGTTACGCTAATAACATTGTGACCGCGGAAGGCGGTACGCATTTGACCGGGTTGCGCACGGCGATGACGCGGGTTTTTAATGATTATGTCCGCAAGAACAATATCCTCAAGGCTAACGATGACAATCTCACAGGCGAGGATTTGCGTGAAGGATTGACAGTGGTGGTTTCGATTAAGATCCGCGAGCCGCAATTTGAAGGCCAGACCAAGGGTAAGCTGGGCAATCCCGAGGCTAAGAACGCGGTGGAAGGCGTGGTTGCCGAAGCGCTTACCGATTTTCTGGAACGGAATCCTGCCGATGCGCGCAGTATTGTTGATAAATGCATTTTGTCCAGCAAAGCGCGGCGGGCAGCAAAAGCCGCGCGCGAAACCGTGCTCCGCAAGGGAATTTTGGAGGGTTTGTCTTTACCGGGTAAACTGGCGGATTGCACATCTCGTACGGCGGAAGACTCCGAAATTTATATCGTTGAAGGCGAATCGGCCGGAGGTTCGGCCAAGCAGGCGCGCGACCGGAGGTTCCAAGCGATATTGCCTTTGCGCGGCAAAATTTTGAATGTGGAGCGCACCCGTTTGGATAAGATGCTGGAATCAAAAGAGGTCAAATCGCTGATCATCGCGCTGGGAACGGCCGTGGCGGAAGATTTTAATCTCGATAAATTACGTTATCAGCACATCGTGATCATGGCGGATGCGGATTCGGACGGAAACCATATCCGTACGCTTTTGTTAACTCTTTTCTATCGTTATTTCAAGCCGATCATAGATAAGGGTTATCTTTATATCGCCCAACCGCCGCTTTACAAAATGGTGGCGTCTAAAGATATTAGGTATGCTTATACCGAAGATGAAAAAATCGAAATCTTGAAAACATTCAACAAGCCGGGATTGACCATCCAGCGTTATAAAGGTTTGGGCGAAATGAATGCCGAGGAGCTTTGGGAAACGACTATGAACCCGCGCAATCGGATATTGCTTCAGGTCAATATTGAAGATGCTATGGAGGCGGATTCGGTGTTTGATATGCTGATGGGTGATGAAGTCTTGCCCCGCAAAAAATTCATCCAGACCTGGGCCAAGAACGTGAAAAATCTTGACGTTTAGGTTATTTTTTGGTATTGTCAAATGAGAGCCCGCGGGGCTTTTTTATAGAGGGTAATTTATGAATATTGTAAATTTTATAGTTAAATTTTTGAAAGAGGTGCGCGTTGAGGTGAAGAAAGTCAACTGGCTAACGCGCGAGCAATTGGTCAATTACACGCTGATGGTGATCGGTTTTATGGTGGCGATGGCGCTTTTTTTCGGATCGCTTGACTTTGGTTTTGCCTATCTTTTGCAAAAATTTGTCCTCGGACAATAAATATTATCCCTATCTTTGCGCTTTGAGCTTTACGCTTTGAGCTATTAATATGCCAAAACAACAAATTTTACCCGAAAAAAATTGGTATGTGATCCATACTTATTCGGGCTACGAAGAAGCCGTGGCCAAGAACCTGAAGCAAAGGATCGAATCTTTGGGAATGGAAGACAAGATTTTTAATGTCATCGTGCCCAAGGAAAAAAAGATCAAGATTAAGGAAGGCAAGCGCAAAACAATCGAAGAAAAAATCTATCCCGGATATATCCTTGTGGAAATGATCGTGACTGATGATTCGTGGTATGTGGTGCGCAATACCCCCAATGTTACGGGGTTTGTGGGCGCGGGAACCACGCCAATACCGGTTTCGCCCGATGAAATCGCGGATTTGAAAAAGCGGATGGAAATGTCTGAGCCGGAGTTCAATATCGAAGTCAGCATTGGCGAACTGGTGAAAATCGTTGACGGGCCGTTCAAGGAATCTGAAGGAAAGGTTTCCGAAATCGACCGTGAGCGCGGCAAGGTGAAAGTCCTGGTGAATATGTTCGGCCGCGACACTCCCGTGGAACTGGATTCGCTGCAGATCAAAAAAATATAAATTAACCGAATATCCTGAATCCAACAGTAACGGCGGCTTTATCCGCCACAACTGAAATAGATTTGGTTGCAGGAATTCAAAAATCAAATGGCAAAAAAAGTCAAGAAAGTATTGGTACTACAGATTCAAGCCG